>JAISGL010000093.1 GCA_031263125.1 Opitutaceae bacterium
TGGCGACGATTTCGTGTTTGTCCTGCTCGATGTATTCTAGCTCGGCGGCGTTTACGAAGCGGATTTTTTCGGGTTTGTCATACATGAACACCCACAGGCCCATCCAGAGAAAGCCGAGCGCGCCGATGATGATGAAGGCCATTTCCCAGCCAAACGCCTTCGCGAGCGGGGGGATGAGCAGCGGGGAGGCGAGCGCGCCGACGGAGGCGCCGGCATTGAAGATGGAGGTCGAGAAGGCACGGTCTTTTTTGGGGAAATACTCCGCGGTCACTTTGATGGCGGCGGGGAAGTTGCCCGCCTCGCCGAGGGCGAGCACGCAGCGGGCGACAAGGAAACACCATGTGCTCACGGTGGCGATGAGCACGGCCACGTCGCCCGTGGCTTGCGCGAGTTCCGCCGCGCTGCCCAGCCCCGCGTACGTTTCCGTGATGAGGCCGCAAACGGCGTGCATGCAGGCGCCGACGCTCCACACGCCGATGGCCCAGAGGTAGCCGCGCTTGGTGCCCATCCAGTCAACAAAGCGTCCGGCGAAGAGCATGCAGATGGCGTAGGCGAAGGAGAAGATGCCGGTGATGTTGCCATAGTCGGTGTCGCTCCAGTGGAACGCGGGCATGATGAAGTCGGGCGCGGTGAGGGAAAGCACCTGGCGGTCAAGGTAGTTGACGGTGGTGGCGAAGAACAGCATGGCACAAATATACCAGCGGTAATTTGTCATGCGGGTTGTTGGCATGGTCGGATTGCTCATGTTGGCGGGTTGTGTGTGGTTGGGTTTAGTTTTGGTTTTGCGGGAATTGTGGATTGGGAAGATTTGCAGGGGATTTAGCAAGTGCGCGGATTGGGAAATTTGCTGTGTTTGTTAAGCATGGGGTGCGCGGGGCGCGGGTTTCCGTCAGGGGGTCGCTTTTTTTTGCGCTTTCTTTTTTGCTGAAACGGGTGCGGACGGGGCGCCGGCGATGCGGTTGATGGTCACGTTTTCCTGAACGAGTCCTTCGATGTGCTGCACGATGTCCCGGCCTTCGACTCCGTTGAAGGTGCAGTTGCGGATGGCGATGTCGCGGATGGGGTTGTTTGGAAAACCTTTCAGCGTCATGGCGCGGGGGCTGGACTGGCTGGTGACGTTGTCCATGGAGACGTTGCGCACGGTGGGCATGTGGTCGCCTTTGATGCCTTCCTCGTAATGGTAGTCGATGCGCACGACGGAATCGGCGACGCGGCCGACACGGACGTTGCGCATGTGGATGTTTTCAATGACGCCGCCGCGGACGGCGTTGGTTTTGAAGCGGAAGGCGATGTCGAGGTGGGGGCTGTCCATGCGGCAGTCTTCGATGAAGACGTTGCGGCAGCCGCCGGAGATTTCGCTGCCGATGGTCACGCCGCCGTGGCCGTCCTTCATCACGCAGTTGCGGATGATGATGTTTTGCGAGGGGGCGTTGATGCGGCGTCCGTCGTTGTTGCGGCCTGACTTGATGGCGATGCAGTCGTCGCCGGTGTCGAAGGTGGTGTTTTCAATGAGCACGTCGGTGCAGGATTCCGGGTCGATGCCGTCGTTGTTGGGGCCGTGCGAGTCGATTTTGAGGCCGCGGATGGTGACGTTGGCGCAGAGCACGGGGTTGATTTCCCAGAAGGGCGAGCGGACAATCGTGACGCCTTCGATGAGGATGTTTTTGCAGTCGTAGGGCTGGATGAAGGGCGGGCGGAGGTTTTCGCCTTTGCCGTAGATGCGTTTCACGGGGTCCATTTTTTCGATGGGTTCGTCGGCCTGGCGCATGAGTCTGGCGCGGCTGGTGGTCTTGGGGTCGACGCCGGGGACCCTGGCCTTGGCGAGGCCGTTCATGGGCCACCAGTTTTTTTCATCGGCCTGTCCGTCGAGGACGCCGTCGCCGGTGATGGCGATGTTTTCTTCCCCGCGGGCGTAGATGAGGGGCGAGAAGTTCATCAGCTCAACGCCTTCCCAGCGCGTGAAGACGGCGGGCATGTAGGCGTCGGGGTCGGTTTTGAAGAGGAGCCGCGAGCCGCCTTCGAGGTGGAGGTTGACGTTGCTCTTCAGATAAATCGGGCCGGTGACAAAGGCGCCGGGCGGGATGAGCACGGTGCCGCCGCCGGCGGTGGCGCAGGCGGCGATGGCCGCGCGGATGGCGGCGGTGGAGTCGCCTTTGCCGTCGGTGGGCGCGCCGTATTCAACAATCGAATACACGCGGTCGGGAAACACCGGGGCTTTTATGCGGGAGAGGATTTGCGGAACCAGCGTCCAGGGGTCGGATGGATTTTGGATTTTGGATTCGGGATTTTGGATTGGTTCCGTGCGCGGCGGGCGCGAGAGCGTAGACGTGGGCGTGGGTGTGGGCGAGAGCGTGGGCGTGGACGTGGTGGCGGGGTCTTTGCCGATTTTGAACGCGGGGCTGGCGGGGACGGTTTTTGCGGTTTCGTTGATGCCGAGGAGCCGGTCGAATTCGATGCCGGCGAGGATGAAGGAGCCTGCGCCCTTGGGGTCGTTGTTGATGATGGGTTCGCTGAGATAGTATTCGTAGGTGCCGTCGCGTCCGTAGCCGAGGCCGGCGACCGCGCAGCATTGCGTGAGGTCGATGGAGCCGTCGGCGTTTGTTTTGACGAGCGTGTCGATGATGCCGGAGTAGGCTTTGAGCGCGGGGGCTTCGTAGGTGGCGCGGTCAATGTAGCCGCGGTTGATCGCCTTCGCCATCGTGTAGGCAAACATGGCGCTGGCGGTGGCTTCGAGGTAATTGCCCTGACGGTGGCCCTGGTCGGTGACTTGCCACCAGCAGCCGGAGGCGAGGTCTTGGTGTTTGATGACGCCGTCGAGGACGCTTTTCAGGATGGTGACAAGTTCGGCGCGGCGGGCTTTGTCGGTGGCGGTGGCGTCGGGGAGAAAATCGAGGACGTCGACGAGCGCCATCGAATACCAGCCGATGGCGCGGCTCCAGAAATTGGGCGACTGGCCGGTTTCCTTGTTGGCCCAGCTTTGTTCGCGGGATTCGTCCCAAGCGTGGTAGTAGAGGCCGGTTTTTTTGTCGTGTGTGTATTTGGCGCTGATGCGGAATTGGTTGAGGATGTCGTCGTAGGCGGCGGCGCGTTTGCCGGGGGCTTCGAGCGTGGAGGTGTATTCGGCGTAGAAGGGCGAACCCATGTAGAGGCCGTCGAGCCAGATTTGGTGCGGGTAGCGTTTTTTGTGCCAGAACGCGCCTTCCTTTACGCGGGGATGCTGGCCGGGATCGAGCTGGCGGCGGATGAGTTCGATGGTGTTTTTGTAGCGCGGGTCTTTGTCGGTGCGGTAGAGGTATTGGACGGTCACGGCGGGGGCGTAGTCGTCGATGCTGTATACGGAGAGTTTTATTTTGGCGATGGTTTTGCCGTCGGGGGAAAGGAAGGAGTCGAGCGTGGTTTTGACGAAATCGTGGTAGCGGGGCGCCGGCCCGGCGAGGCGGTCGTCGAGGTAGAGCATTGAGCGGAGTTCCAGGAAATTGGCGTAGTTCCATTTGCCGGCGGGCATGCTGAACTCGCCGCTGGAGGAGAGGCGCGAGGCTTCGGAATTGGCATAGCGCACGGACCATTGGAGCGGCGTGGAGCCGGCGAATTCGCGCGGGGCGGCGCCGGCGGTTGTCGTGGCGGTGAGCGCGAAGCCGAGAGTGATCGCGACGAGGCTGAGGGCGAAACCGGGGACGATACTGAGGCGGGCGATACTGAAACGAACGATACTGAAACGGGCGATACTGAGGGCGGATGACAACAGTCGGTGTTTTGACATGGTTATGGCTGTTTTATCGGGTGAAATGTGAAGGAGAGGTGAAGGAGAGGCGTGAAAAAAAAGGCGGGATGATGGAAAGGCAGGATGGCTTTTGCGGGCGGAATTTGCGGGCGGAATTTGCGGACGGATTTTGCGGGCGAAATGTTTTTGGAATTTTTTGCGAATCGAAGCCGGAAACGTTTTCATCTAATTGAGCCGCGTCAATGTTTTTGGACAAGTGTCCGCAATCTTTTTGGACTACATCATTTTACTGTCCGCCACCGTCCGCCTCGTCCTGGCCGACAATCCCTGATTTCTCCACAGTCCATGCGCCCAACCCTTGTGTTTCTTCTGGTGCTCTGTGCGCCCGTCGCGGCAATGGCCGCTTCCGAATTGCCATCCGCGGCGCCAGCGAATGCTTCCGGTGAAACCCGCCGGCTCGCGTCTTCCGCCGACCCAACCGACCCAAGACTGGAAGCCTTGAAAGCGGTCGTAATCCGGCGGCCCGCACGCGTTGCGCCCGCGGAAGAAGTCCGGCAATCGCGGCAGGCCGAGGCGGAAGTCTGGCTGGGCCAGGCCGGAAAGCTGCGCGCTTATCGCAAGGGCGGCTCTGTGACAGTCAGGAACGCCAGGGAGGCCCGCCGGTTGGAATACATCGCGCTGCTCAACGCCGAACGCGCCGGAAATGAAATCCAAATGGGACAGCGCAATGCCTTGTTTCAGGAAATCCGCGCCGACCTGTCATTGCCCGTGACGCAACGTTGCGAAGTCGTCGCCCGCAACAAATACTTTGAACTCCGAAAGCGGCATTTAAGCGAAGCGCGGGACAG
>JAISGL010000144.1 GCA_031263125.1 Opitutaceae bacterium
GATTTCGTGGGGCCTGACCTTGTGTCAGGCCGCGTTCGCGTGGGAGGCCACACAGGTAATTCGCGGCCTGACACAAGGTCAGGCCCTACAAAACCCTGCCGGTCGCGTAACATCAGTTACCAAGTATGCGAACGCGACCCGTACGCCAGCGTGGAGCAACTGCGCGGAAAATATTTTGAGCAGGAATCGCGCACGGTGAAGCAACGCGGAAAACACGCGCGGGACGATACGAAGGCGTGTGTGGGCAGGAAAAGTGTGGCTGCCGGCAGCGGAAGGACGGGAGGCGCGCAGTTGCATGCCGGCGGTGCGCCGCGAAGAAGACGGAAGTTACAAAACATCTGGCAAGCCACTAAACGGATACGGTCTCGGCGAGACCGCCCTGCCCCAAAAACCTCTTCTGCATCACATCAATTATTTCATTTTTTCATTTTCACCCGCCCCGCCACAAATCGCTCCATGCGATCGCACGCGGTGATGAGTTGCTCGTAGCCCGTCGCAAAACAGGCGCGCACGTGGCCCTTGCCGTTTTCGCCAAAAGCCTGCCCGGGCACGACGGCGACTTTTTCGGCGGCGAGCAATTCGACGGCGAATTGTTTTTCGTCGAGACCCGTGACCGTGACATTCGGAAACGCGTAGAACGAACCGCGCGGCGAATGACACGTCAGGCCGATCTCGTTGAAACGGCGCACCACCAGATCGCGGCGGCGGTGATACTGCTCGCGCATGCGGCACACGTTGTCCCAGCCGTGGGTGAGCGCCTCGAGTGCGCCTTCCTGCGCGATGATCGACGCGCACATCATCGCGTATTGATGCACTTTCATCATCGCGTCGATGAGCACGGCGGGGCCGCAGGCGTATCCGATGCGCCAGCCGGTCATCGCGAACGCCTTTGAAAAACCGTGCAGGAAAATCGTGCGTTCGGCCATGCCCGGCAACGACGCGATGCCCGTGTGCACGCCGTCAAACGTAAGCTCGGAGTAGATTTCGTCGCTCAACACGAGCAGGTCCTTCTCGCGGCAGAACGCGGCGATTTCCTCCAACTGTTCGCGACTGCACGTGCCGCCGGTCGGGTTGCACGGCAGGTTGAGCATGAGGATTTTTGCGCCCGGCTGCCACGCGGCGCGAAGCGCCCCGGCGGTGAGCGCGAAATTATCCTTCGCGTACGTGGGCGCCGCGATGCCCGTGCCATGCGCGAGCTGCACGCTCGGATGATACGACACGTAGCAAGGCTGGTGAAACATCACCTTGTCGCCGGGATTGCAAAACGCGCGGAACGCCAGGTCGACCGCCTCGCTCACGCCGACCGTCACGAGAACCTGATCCTCGGGACGGTATTCGACGGAGAAATGCTCCGCGACGTATTTGGAAATCGCGCGCCGCAACTCGATCATGCCGAGATTGGCCGTGTAATAAGTCTTGCCGTGTTCGAGCGCGTAAATCGCGGCCTCGCGCACATGCCACGGCGTGACGAAATCGGGTTCGCCCACGCCGAGCGAAATCACGTTCTGGCCCTTCATCCTGTCAACCAGGTCGAAGAAATCGCGGATGCCGCTCCTTGGCAGCGTGGCCACGTGGCCCGCCACCCACTTTTCCGGGTCGGTGCTCATTGTCATTTTGAAACTCCTCTCAGGTTCAGGATTATGGCGAGACGGTGAGACGCGACGAATTGTCCGCGGCGTCATCGAGCAGGAACCCCTGCTCCTTGTAACAACGCAGCATGAAATGCGTGGCCGTCGAAAGCACGCCCTCGACGGTGGACAATTTTCCCGACACGAACGCGGCGACCTTTTGCAACGACGCGCCGCGCGCAAACACCAGCAAATCGTAGGAACCCGACATCAGGTAGCACGATTCGACCTCGTCGAATTTCGCGACGCGCTCGGCGAAACGGTTGAACCCCCCGCCGCGCTCCGGCGTGACCTTGACCTCGATGACGGCGCGCACCGCCGCGGCTGCGGCGGCCTCGCGCGAAAGATCGAGCACCGGACGCCAGCCGAGGAAGATTTTATCTTTCTTCAACTGTTCCAGGTGCTGTTCGACATCGGCGGTGGAAATGCCGGCGACCTGCGCCATTTGCGCGGTCGTGAGGCTGCCGCCTTCGAGCAACAATTTCAGAACAGGATTCATAGTGGAGCGCGCACAATCGCGAATTCCCGCCCCCCTTGCCACTCAAAAAACCGGCAACCCGCCTCAAACCGCTTCGAATCGTCTCGAACCGCCTCGACCCGACTTAAATCGATTTAAACCGACTTGAGTCGACTTAAGTCGAAATTCGGTTTTCAACATCCCCCATGACCCGCACCCGCACCCAAGCCCTCCTCGCCACACTCGCCCTCCGCCCGCTCCAATGCGACGGAGCCACCGGCACGCAACTCCAGGTGCTCGGACTCCAGTCCGGCGAATGCTGCGAACGCTGGGTGACCGACCACCCCGACCGCGTCCGCCACGTCCACCAACGCTACCTCGACGCCGGCGCCGACCTCCTCACCACAAACACCTTTGGCGGCACCACGCTCGCGCTCGCCGCGCACGGCCTCGACACCCGCGCCGCCGGCATCAACCGCGCCGCCGCGCGCCTCGCCCGCGAAGTCGCCGGCGAACGCGCCTGGGTGCTCGGCGACATGGGACCCTTCGGCGGCATCCTCGAACCCTACGGCGAAACGGAACCCGCCACCGCCGCCGCCGCATTCCTCGCGCAAGCCGCCGCGCTCATCGAAGGCGGTGCCGACGCCCTCCTCGTCGAAACCATGTCCGACCCCGCCGAATCCGCGCTCGCCATCGCCGCCGCGCGCGAAGCCGGCGCGGAGCTTGTCATCGCCACCTTCGCCTTCCAGCGCACGCCCGCCGGCTTCCGCACCATGATGGGCGCCGATGCCGCCACCGCAATCCGCGCCGCGCTCGACGCCGGCGCGACCATCGCCGGCGCAAATTGCGGCACGCAACTCTCGCTCGACGACTACGCAAAACTCACCGCCGAACTCACCGCCGCCGCCGCCGGTGCGCCCGTGATCGTGCAACCCAACGCCGGCTCCCCCGAACGCGACCCCGCCACCGGCCGCATCACCTACGGCACCGCGCCCGGCGCCTTTGCCGACGCCGCCGCGCGCTACATCGCGCTCGGCGCGCGCATCGTTGGCGGCTGCTGCGGCACCACGCCCGCGCACATCGTGGCCTCGGCCTGCAAAAACAAAAAGCACGCCGGGTGAAGTTCAGGCGAGAGCGAGTGAAATCCCCCTCCCCCGCATTCGGAAACACGCGATTGGTTTTTCAAAAAAACGCGCCAGCGTCTGGGAGCGCCGGCATCCTGCCGGCAATGAGTCACTGATGTTACGCGGTGCGCAGGGCCTGACCTTGTGTCAGGCCGCGTTCGCGTGGGAGGCCACACAGGTAATTCGCGGCCTGACACAAGGTCAGGCCCTGCAAAACCCTGCCGGTCGCGTAACATCAGTGAGTCACCGAAATACACCAAACGGACGCACGCCATTTCGCGGGCAGGGATGTCCGCGCTCCCAGGAAAGTTCCGCTTCCCCCGCTACGGGTTGAACACAAATTGCTGGCGCACTTTCACGACGGTCGGCCAGCCCTTTTTCATCGGCGGCTCAAAACGCCATTGCATCACGGCCTGGACCGCCGCCTCGCCAAACCACGGATGCGCCCCGCCCTCGGCCACGGGCAGCCTCACACGGCCTTGCTCATCGACAAAAAACTCCACCATCACCTCGCCCGCCCGCCCGCTCTCGGCCAGCTTCGCCGGATACAGCGGAGCCACCGCATTCGCCACGGCCAGCGGATGATCCAGCTCCGATTGCCTGCTCAAAACATGCACGCGATTCGACGCCTCAAGCATGCTGGCCGTGAGCATTGTCACGCCATCGAGCACCGTCCGCGTGATCACCACGCCGCGCGCTTCAAACGAAAACGACAGCTCCGCCCGCGACCAAACCGGCACGCCATCCAGCCGCATCGGCTCGAAACGCCACTGCTTCAACGCCGCCACGACCTCTTTCGCAAACTCCGGTTTCGTATACGACGTTATCAAATAATCATCCAGCCGCCCCTCCCCGTCGACGCCGAAGACCAAATCCACCACGCCTCTCGTTATTCCCTGCCACGTCAGCGACGGCGGATATCCAAGCTCGACCATGTTCACGATTTTCAACGCCTCGACGGCAGGCCCGTCTGTCTGCGCGATTTGTTTTTGCGCAGCCGCCGCGCCGCCCGTCACCGGCAAAGCGATCCACGCCACGCACAACATGGCCGCGCACAACATGGCGGACAACTTACACCCCGGAGTATTGTTACGTCCCAAAGTATTGTTTGATAATTTCACGACACACGCTCCTTCATGGAAAAACCTCTTTCAGTGTCGGAAAACTAAACGCGCCCCGCCCGGTTTGAAAAGACGAAAATCCGTCCGAAAATCCGCCGGGGCGTAATTCAAAATAGTGGGGAGTTGCGGCAAACGATGCGGAAGAGCGATGCGAATGAACCGCTTCGCGGCTCTCCCGCATCGTTTACTCGCATCACTCTTCCGTATCATTTGCGCGCATCACTCTTCCGCACCCTTGCCACACCCTTTGCCGCATCCTTTGCCGCATCATTTGCCGCGACTTCCACTACTATCCCATAACGCGTGATAATTCGCATCGAATTACCAATATATTCATAACTGGTGTTACGCGACTGGCAGGATTTTGGCAGGACGATACCGCCGGGGCAAGCCGGAGGCTTGCCAGAACTTAGCCGGTGGTTGACGGAGCGCGACCGCGCGGAGATGGCATCGCCGCTGGCGATGGCCCGAAGGGCTGGCCATGACCGGGCGCCCGCCTTGCGGGCGGGCATGGCCACAACGAGGCTTGGCGAGCGACACCACCGGATATTGGTTTGTGGGAAAACAGCATCCCGGAGGGATGCCAGAGGTGCGTATTATGGGTTTCTGGCATCCCTCCGGGATGCTGTGCTTTTTATGTTGAGTTCCGGTGGTGTCGGTCGCGTTGCGACCTCAACCACCGGCTAATTTCTGGCAAGCCTCCGGCTTGCTCCGACAGTCTCGCTGAGACCGCCCTGCCAAAAAACAGACTTCGCGTAACATCAGTTGGTAATTCGAAGCGAATTATCACGCGTTATGGGATACTACGTTCGCTCGTGCCCGCCCGTTCACGGCTTCCTTGCATTAAAAACGTCGAGGAATCTCCCTCATCCCTCATCCCTCACTCCCTCACGCCCCACCCCCTCACTCACTCCCCCACTCCCTCACTCCTTTCATCCCCTCATCCGCCCTCAACTTAACGGGTAAAGTGGCAAACGCTTTGTCACCGTTTCGCGTTCGCGCAGAGATTGCGCCCAGGCAAATTATTCCTTTTGCCCTCACGCCCAAACCTCTCTTCCGCGCCGCTCCCGGCACACGCTTTTTCCAAACTCAACCACCAGCCCAGTCCCCCTCAACACCATCATGAAAACCGCATCCATGACATCCATGCCCGCATCCCGCGCCACCCGGCGCGCCGGACTCCTCAAACACATCGCCAGCCTTTTCGCCGGGCTGGCCTGTCTCGCCCTCGCGCCGCGCGCCGGCGCGCAGTCGGTCACAATCACGCTCGAAGGTGCCGGCGACCCCAGCGGCCAGTCCGTCTTCACCAGTGCTTCCAACTCCAACGGCACCCATTGGTCCGACAACCTCGCCCCCCACTCCGGCGCCGATTACATCGTCGGCCCGGGCAACATCGGCATCCGCACCCCGCAGTCCGCCACCGGCGAACTCGTCTTCGGCGGCGACTCCCTCACCCTCCAAGGCCGCGGCTCGCTCGCGATAAAAATGATTCGCACACCCGTCGGCGCCAACACCGACACCAGCACCGTCTATCCGCGCATCGTCTTCAACGACCTCCGCATGGACGGCACTGTTGCCGGCTACTACCCCACCGTTGTCATCAACCAAGGCTACTGGGACAGAAACGGCGCCACCATCGCCGGCAAAATCACCCTCGTCAGCGGCACCGCCGCCTTCGACGTTGCCGGCGCCTCCGCCGCCTCCCCCATTTTCCTCACCATCGAATCCAATATCACCGGCTCTGGCGCCCTCCTGCTCCGCAACTCCTCCGGCGCCACCGGCCAGGTTATCACGCTCTCCGGTTCCAACAACTACACCGGCGCCACCGCCATCGACACCGGCGCCGCCGTCCTCCTCGGCTCCAACAACGCCTTCGGCAACACATCCGGCGTCATCTTCACCGACACATTCAACTCGTCCATCGACCTCAACGGCTACAATGCCAACCTCGGCGCGCTCTCCGGCACATGGGCCGCCTCCCGCATCACCAACCGCCTCGCCGGCACCATGGCCACCGCCACCGTCACCGTCGCCAGCGGCACCGCCACTTACGACGGCATCATCAACAACGCCCCGGGCGCGGTCGCCTTCGCGAAAGCCGGCGCGGGCACGTTTGTCCTCACCGGCGTCGGCAACACTTGGTCCGGCGCAACCGACATCACTGGCGGCACGCTTCTCGTCCACGGCAACGCCGGCTCCAACGCCACCGCCCTCGTCACCGTCGCCAGCGGCGGCGCGCTCGGCGGCACCGGCACCATCGCCGGCATCGTCACCGTGCAAAACGGCGGCGCGCTCCTCGGACGCGCCGGCTCGGTGTTCACGGTGAACAACAGCCTGACGCTGGATGCTGGCTCCAACCTCACCGTCGACCTCGGCGCGCCCTCGGCCTCCGCCCTCTTCCAAGTCAACGGCAACCTCGTGCTCGACGGCTACCTCAACATCACCGACGCCGGCGGCTTCGGCGCGGGCCTCTACCGTATCATCAACTACACCGGCTCGCTCACCGACAACGGCCTCGAAATCGGCTCCCTGCCCCCGACCGGCAACGACGCGCTCATGAGCATCGACACCAGTTCCTCCGGCCAGGTAAGCCTCCTCTACGGCGCGGCGGACTACTGGCGCAACGGCGCCGGCGTGTGGAACGCCACCAACAACAACTGGAGCGACATCGCCAACACCGCCACCAGTGCGTGGAGTGGCAACTTCGGCGTCTTTCTCGGCACGCCCGGCGCCGTCACGGTGGACGGTGGCGCGGGCGCGGTCTCGTTCACCGGCATGCAATTCGCCGCGGACGGCTTCCTCGTGACCGGCGCCCCGCTCGCCACCAGCGCCACGCTGGCGACCATCCGCGTCGGCGACGGCACCGCGCTCGGCGCGACCATCAGCGCCACCATCGCCTCCGTGCTCACCGGCGCGGGCGGCATTGAAAAAACCGACCTCGGCACGCTCGTTCTCGAAGCCGCAAACACCTACGCTGGCGCGACCATCGTGCGCAACGGCGTCCTCCTCATCGACGGCGACCAGTCCGCCGCCACTGGCGTGCTCTCCGTGCGCTCGGGCGGCGTGCTCGGCGGCGCCGGCGTCACGGGCGGCGGCGTCACCATCGGGAACGGCGGCGCGCTCTCCGGCACGCAAGGCTCGCTCTTCACGATGAAGGGCCTGGTGCTCAGCGGCTCGTCCAACCTCAACGTCGCGCTCAACGCGCCCGGCGGCACCGGCGCACTCTTCCGCGTCGAGGGTGACCTCGTGCTCGACGGCTACCTCAACATCACCGACGCCGGCGGCTTCGACGCAGGTCTCTACCGCATCATCGACTACACCGGCTCGCTTACTGATCGCGGCATCGAAATCGGCGCCGTGCCCGTCTTCGGCATCGAACCCCTGCTCACCATCGACACCTCCAACGCACACCAGGTGGACTTGATCTACGGCACGGCGGATTTCTGGAACGGCGGCAACGGCACTTGGAATGCAAATGCCGCCAACACCAACTGGGCCGACACCGGCGGCTCCCCTCTCGCGTGGACCGGCAACTACGCCATCTTTCGCGGCACGCCCGGCGCTGTGACCATTGATAACAACAGCGGCCCCGTCCTGTTCAACGGCGGACAATTCGCCGTGGACGGCTACTTGGTCAACGGCGGCGCCCTCACCATCAGCGCGCCCAACACCACCCTCCGTGTCGGCGACGGCACACCCGCGGGCGGCATCTTTACCGCCACCATCGCCGCGACGATCACCGGCGCCGGCGGCATCGAGAAAACCGACTACGGCACGCTCGCACTCGCCGGCGCCAACAGCTACGCTGGCGCGACCGTCGTCAAGGGCGGCGCGCTCCTCATCGACGGCGACCAGTCCGCCGCCACCGGCGCGCTCGACGTGCGCCGCGGCGCCACACTGGGCGGCGCCGGCATCACCGGCGGCGTGGTCACTGTCGCGGACGACGGCATCCTCCACGGACGCTCCGGGCAAACCCTCACCATGGGCGGCCTCGTGCTCGGCGACTCGTCCATCATCGACGCCGCCCTCGGCGCTCCCTCCGCCACCACGCTCTTCCAAGTCAACGGCGACCTCGCGCTCGACGGCATCCTCAACATCACCGACGCCGGCGGTCTCGGCCCCGGCCTGTATCGACTTTTCAACTACACCGGCGCCCTCACTGACAACGGCCTCGAATTCAGCCCCCTCGTCTCCCCCGGCGCGGAGGCGCTCCTCAGCATCGACACCTCCGTCGCGGGCCGCGTGAGCCTCCTCTACGGCACCGCCGACCACTGGGCGGGCGGCAACGGCATGTGGGACACCACCACCGCAAACTGGCTCGACGCCGGCGGCGCCGGCACGCCCAGGACATGGGGCGGCAGCTTCGCGATCTTCGACGGCGTCTCCGGCACCGTCACCATCAACTCCGGCGCCGGCCCGGACGAAGTCGTGTTCAACGGCGCGCAATTCGCCGTCAATGGCTACGTGCTCGACGGCAACGTCATCACCGCCTCCGTCGCTCCCAGCATCATCCGCGTCGGCGACGGCGCCGAGACCGGCGCGGCGATCACCGCCGTCATCGCGGCGGAAATCAGCGGCCCCGGTGGCATCGACAAAACCGACCTCGGCACCCTCGTCCTCTCCGGCAACAACACCTACACTGGCGACACCCGCATCAAGGGCGGCACGCTCCGCCTCGCCGGAGCCGCCGGCGACACTGGCGTCACCGGCGCCGGCAACATCAGCGCCACCGAAATCTGGCCCGGCGCCCGCCTCGAAGGCAACGGCAACGTGCGCGGCGACCTCGTCAACAATGGCGCGCTCGCGCCGGGCATGGTCATGAGCGCCACGCTTCCTCCCTCCGCGATTCGCGTCACGGGAAATTATACTCAAACGGCAGGAGGGACGTTGACCATGACCGTCGGCGTGGCGGGCGGACGAATCGCGGACCCCTCGGACCCCTCGGGAACCGCCACGATCCCCGTTTACTCCAACCGTGCCAGCACCATGCTGGTCAACGGCGCAGTGACGCTCGACGGCGACCTGGTGGTCGTCAACCTGCCCTCCGCCGGCGTCGTGCCCGAGCCGGGCAAAACCTATCCCATCATCGTCGCCGGCAGCAGCGTCACCGGCGCCTTCGCCAACATGGACGCACCATGGGGCCGCCTCTCGCAAATGGTGCTCTTCGAGGTGCTCTACGGCGCGCGCGACGTCAGCCTCAGCTTCACCCAGCTTCCCTTCTCCGACTTGAATGGCACCGAAAACCAGCACGCCATCGCTGGCGCCATCGACGGCGCCATCGCCCTCGGCGCCATCCCCGGCCTGCAAGCCGCCCTCAACACCCTCCAGACCGAAGCCGAAGTCCTCGCCGCGCTCGGCGCCCTCTCGCCGCAAATCTACGAACGCTACTTCGCCCAATCGCTCCACTCCATCGACGCCGGCGTCCGCTCCATCGAAAGCCGCCTCGCCTCGCCCTCCATCAACAAAACCAAATGGAACCTCTGGACGGAACTGATCCTCCGCGACGCCACCATCGCCGGCGACGCCAACATCCGCTCCGCCAACACCCGCAGCTACGGTGCGCAAGCCGGCGTCGACCGCGCCTTCGGCGAACACCTGAAAGCCGGCCTCTTCCTCTCCATCACCGACGACGGCCTGGACGACCGCCTCGAAGCCACGCGCCACCTCGCCGGCCTGTATGCCCGCGCCACCCTCGGAAACGCCTTTGCCGACATCATCGCCGGCGGCGGCACGGAAAACCTCGACGCGACGCGCGACGCCAGCTTCCCCGGCCACGCGGGCATGACCGGCTACCCCGCCATGCCCAAGGCCAGCATGGACGCCAGCGAGTATTTCGCCAGCGTGCGCCTCGGCTGCGCGCTCGCGCTTGGCAAGACGCGCCTCACCCCCTACGCCGCGCTGCAATACATGCGCTGGGAAGCCGGCGCCTTCAACGAACGCACCGCCTGGGGCGCCCAGTTGCGCGTCGGCGACATGGAAGGCAAGTCCCTCGCCACGCGCCTCGGCTTCGACCTCGCGTGGACCCTCGGCCAGAAGACACGCTACACGCCCCGCCTGAGCCTGGCCTGGCGGCGCGAGTTCGAGGACGACGCCCGCGACATCTCCGCCTCCATCGGCGGCAGCCCCTTCACCGTCCGCGCGCAAAAACCCGAAACCGACGGCCTCATCGCCGCCCTCGGCCTCGACGCCGCCCTGACGCCCCGCCTCACCGCCTACCTCGCCCTCGCCTATGAACGCTCCACCGCCCTTGAAAGCGCCCTGGACACCAACATCGGCCTCATGTGGAAATTCTAAAAATCCGAACCATTATTTTGAACAGAAGGAAACAAAGGAAACAAAGATATTAAACACGTTTGAAACCAATTCTGTTTTTTCTACGCGTTAATATTTATACATCTCCGAACCACTTTAATATCTTTGTTCCCTTCGTTGCCTTCTGTTCAAAAACCAAATCATCAAAAAGTCCTTCACGGCAAAATAAAACCGAACCCTTAAATTAAACCACAGATGAACGCAGATAAACACAGATACCAAACCAATCATTTCAAAAATCAATGATCACGAAAACCAATCAGCATAATCCGCCGGATAAACCCCCGCCAACAATTCCGACATCTGCGTTTATCTGTGTCCATCTGCGGTTAAAAATTTCTTCCCTTCGTGGTAAAACAAAACCGAACCAATAAATTAACCACGGATTACACGGATTGACACGGATAAAACCAGCTACACACGGCCAATCTTTTTCTTATCCGTGATAATCCGTGAAATCCGTGGTTAATAAAACCGAACCCTTAAATTAAACTACGAAGGACGCAAAGAACGCGAAGCAGGTTTTTATCACCCCCTTCCTCCTTCGCACTCTTTGCGTCCTTCGCGGTAAAACAAAACCGAACGTTTCTTTTCATTTCCCATCTCCCGTCTCCCTGCACCTTGCATGTCGCCATGGTGAGATTAATTATAGTGCAGTGTAGTGTAGTGTTCATAAGGGCCGACGGGTTGGGAGATTTTTCGGGGAGATTTTTTCCATTTGCCGGCCTCGTGGCATTTCCAATTCTCAAATCTTTCCCGCTTTGCGTGCCTCGACCATCCGGTAAAAATCCACGAACAACGGGTCCGCATCGTTCGGCCCCGGCGCGGCTTCCGGATGATATTGCACCGAAAAAACCGGCAGCCGCGCATGTCGCAGTCCCTCGACCGTGCCATCGTTAAGGTTGATTTCCGTCACAACCGCGCCCTTCGATTCAATCGATTTCGGATCAGTCGCGAAACCGTGATTCTGCGCCGTGATCAATACGCGGCCTGTTTCGATATTTTTCACCGGCTGATTGCCGCCGCGATGTCCGAACTTGAGCTTGAACGTCGTGCCGCCAATCGCATGCGTGATGATTTGATGCCCGAGGCAAATCCCGAAAATCGGAAATTCCTCCAGCAGACCGTTCACGGTTTTGTGAATATAAGGCAGCGCCGCCGGATCACCGGGGCCATTCGAGAGAAAAACCGCATCGGGCCTGTGCTCGCGCACCTGCGCGGCGGTCGCCGTCGCGGGAAAAACCCACACCTCGAAACCATGCCGCACGAGTTTGCGGAATATCGTATGCTTCGCGCCGTAGTCGAATGCCGCCACGCGGAATTTTTTCACGGGAATCGCCGGCGCGTTCATCGTCGTGCCCGCGGGCATGTAGGCGGCGTTGTGGTTTTCCGGCGCGTCGCCGCGCCAGGGATACGGCTCTTTGCAGGATACGAATTTCACGTAGTCCGAGCCAGCCATGTCCCGGGACGTGCGCGCGATTCCAACCGCCTCTTCACCGCTGATGCCGAGCGTGCTCAGGCAGCAGCGCATCGAGCCGGTGACGCGCAATTTTTTCGTGATCGCACGCGTGTCTACGCCGTCAAGGCCGGGGATGTTGTATTTTTTCAAATACGCATCGACCGACATGTGACTGCGCCAGTTGCTCACGATGGGCGACAGCTCGCGCACCACAAAACCTGAAACGCGCGGCATGTCGTCCTCCGCGTCCTCGTCGTTGACGCCGTAGTTGCCGATTTGCACGGCGGTCATCGTGACGACCTGGCCGAAGTAGGACGGATCGGTCAGAATTTCCTGATAACCGGTCATCGACGTGTTGAAAACGCATTCGCCGGAAATCGTGCGTTCGGCGCCGAAAGCGCGCCCGTAAAACACCGAACCGTCTTCGAGTGCAAGAACCCCCTGTTTGAAAGAAGTGGACATCGAAAGCACACGAAAAACCGCCCAGCCCCGCCTGCCAAGACGAAACGGGAACTAATAACCATCTTTCATATCGCGCCGGCCAGGTAGAAGTGCTGTAACTTGGGAATTGCTTTGGAGCCACGAGGGAAATTTGTCCGCGAGGGAAACCCGCCGTTATCCTGAAACACACAGTTGGACCGTGCGCCCGCTCATTGTATCTGATGTTACGCGGCGCACACGTAGCGCAGGCTGCCAAGCCTGCTGACGAGGCGAAGCCTCGCCCGGTTCGAAAAAAACGAATATCCGGTGGCGCGCAGCAGGCAAAGCAGGCTTGGCAGCCTGCGCTACGTATGCGCTGCGTAATACCAGTTAATAACTGATGTTACACAGCGTGTAGGGCCTGACCTTGTGTCAGGCCGCGAACTACCAGTGTGGCCTCCCACGCGTGCGCAGCCTGACGCAAGGTCAGGCCCTATAAAATTCCGCCATCCACGTAATATTAGTTAATAAAACCCCCGGTTACCGCCCCGTGATGGAGATGGATAATGTTTTCTCCGCGCCCTTCAGTCCGGGGACGGACGCTTTGATGGTCACTTCGCCGGGCGCCAGTCCGGCGCGGAGGATGGCGAGCGCGCGGCCATTGTGCAGCATCCGCTTGTTTCCGGCGAACAATTCGTCGCTGCGGTGGTCGCCGTTGTCCACCGCGATCAGGCGGGCCGCGCCGGACACCTTGAATGTCACCTCGCCGGCGGCGTCCGGCACGTCGCGACCCTCGCTGTCGACGGCGCGCACTTTTATATATTGCAAATCAAGTCCGTCGGCCCGCCAGTCGCCGGCTTCCGCTTCCAGCCGGAGAGCGACGGCCTTCCCGGTGGTTTCGAGTTGGTGGCGGGCGACCTCCCTGCCGCCGCTGCGCGCCACGGCCTCGATTTTCCCCGCCTCGTAGGGCACGTTTCTCCAAGGAATGACATTCCGGCGCGCCGGATCGTCTATTATATTTTTTTGGACACCGAGGGACCTGCCGTTTATATACAATTCCACCTCCTCCGCATTTGTATATGCGACCATGTTCAGCCTGACTCCCGGCCCGCGGTTCCAGTGCGAGGACATGGGCACGCGGCCCACCACGACGTCGTTCCACTCGACGCTTTCCGCGTCGCGATCCGCCACGCCGATACGCACTACCGGCGCGCTGTCGAACATGCTTTTCATAAAATACGCCTGCGGATACGGCTCAAGCGTATGATCAAAATAGGAATAACTCCAGCCCTTCACCGGCCAGATCCGCGACTCGCCCCAATATTCAATGGCGCCCCAGTAGGCAAGCCCCACGACCTTGTCGAGGTCCATGCCGTAGTAGGCTTTTCCCATCTCGTTGGTCGCGGCCTCGCTTTGATAAAATATCAAGTGCGGGAATTTCTCGGCATACTTTGGAAACGCCGGATAACGATAATTATAACTGGCGATATCGGTGACGACTGACAATTCGGGCGGCTCGACCACCACGTTGAAACTCGGGTCCTCCTTGGTCACGGCCCTTGCGCGCGCCGGAAACATGGCAACCGTCGTCTTGCGCGTCGGGTCGTGACGTTTCGCCAGCACGTCGAGGATGCGATAGCCTGTCACGCCCCAGTCGCTGGTGGGGAATCCCGTCCAGTCCTCGCGGGTTTGCAGTTCGTTGCCGAAACTCCACATGACGACCGAGGGGCGGTTGCGGTCGCGCTTTATCCATTCCGTGACGGCGGCGGGCCAAAGCATCAGCCACGGAGTGCGCCCGCCCGCAAATTGTTGCGACCATTTGTCGAACAACTCGTCCACTATCAAAATGCCGTGCCTGTCGGCGAGGCGCATGAAGGACTCGGAGTAGGGATTGTGCGAGGTGCGGACATGATTGAACCCGAACGCCTTCAATGCCTCAAACTGCCGCCCGATGGCTCGCTCATATGCGGCGACGCCCACCGCCCCCAAGTCGTGGTGGTTGGCGATTCCCTTTAATATTATTTTCCTGCCGTTGAGCTTGAAACCGAAATCGGGCGAAAACTCGATGCGGCGGATGCCAAAGGTGTCCGACACGCGGTCGACAACCTCGCCGTCCAATGTCAGCGTGACCACTGCTGTATATAAATGCGGCGTCTCGCACGACCATAATTGTGGCGCCTCGATGTTCACCGCTGGAAGCGCGACCTCCTCCGCCAGTTTCTTCGATTTCTTCGGCACAGCCTGACGTGTCCCGGCGACCAGCCGCCCGTCGGGGTCGTATAATTTCGCCTCTATAAGCACATCCAGTTGTTTGCCGCGCAAACCCTCGACCTCGACCTGGACGCCGACCGAGGCGCTGCGTTCCGAGACCTCCGGCGTTGTTATAAAAACGCCGTGCCGTGCGACGGCTATGCCATTCTTCACCAACAAATGCACATCGCGATATAAACCGCCGCCGGTGTACCAGCGCGAGTTGCCATTCTGGCCGGTGTCGGCCCTCACGGCGATTATGTTTTCGCCGTCATATTTTATATGTTTCGTGACATCGGTCTCGAAGCCGAGATAACCGTAATCCGTCCCGCCCACCCGCGTCCCGTTGAGCCAGACGTCGCCCGTGAGCATGATCCCCTCAAAATCCAGCAGCACGCGCCTGCCCTGCCAGGCCGTGTCGGCCCGGAACGCCTTGCGATACCAGCCCGTGCCCATCGCCTTGAACCCCCGCGCGCCCGAGGCCGACCTGTCCCAAGGCTGCTCGATCTGGAAATCGTGCGGCAGATCAATCGCGCGCCACCCCGAGTCGTCGTATGCGACCGTCTCGGCACCCTCCGCGTCGCCGGCGTGGAATTTCCACCCGAAATTAAACAGCAGGGACGCGCGCGCCTCCCCGGCGTTTTCCCCCGCGAGCAGCGAAACCGCCGTCAACAAGCCGATTGTTGTCAGTATGATTTTTTTATACATGATTATGGATATTGTGATTATTGAACAGAAGGTGGCGAAGAGGACGCGGAAGAGAACGGAAGAGAGAGCGGAAGAATCCAATGATTGTTTGTCCTCACGTTGCACCGCCCCGTGCGGAAGACTAGGCGTAAAAAAATGAACAGTAAAAACGCCCTGCGCCACCTCATACGCGAAAGACGAATAGGCGGCGCATTCACTGTTTTGAGTGGAGTGTATGGTCATCCCTCAAATATCGTAAAATCGGGGCAATTCCAGAAAGGAGCCGCCCGATTGACTGGGATACTGGGAGCGACGATTGTCGGGTTGTCGGCCTTGAAACCAGGTCGCCGGGCGACACGCAACGCGCCTCGTAAGAAAAGCCAACCCGGGTACGACTGCGTCGCGGTTGACGCATGGTTCCGAGCGCCAGTCTGCCGAGCCACCCTTCCCTGACGCATGTGCCATTTGGGTAATCCAATGTTCGCGGATCAGTTCCTTTGGCATGTGCGAGTAAAAATTGTAAAGAAGCTATAAAATAAAGGGACAGGTCGAAATTTAGGTTGCTGCGCGATTATTTTTCGTTGATTATTTTTCACATGAGAACCGCACGGATAAAGATTCATGGTGAGGATGCCGTTTACCATTGCATCTCCCGCACTGTTAACGGCGAACGGCTTTTCGACGAGGACGCCAAAGAAATGCTCCGCCGGCAAATGTGGCAAATCGCCGACTACTGCGGTGTTTCCATTCTCACCTACGCCGTCATGGAAAACCACTTCCATATCCTCGTCAGAGTCCCAAAAAAAGCGCCGATTTCCGACGGGGAACACCTGCGTCGCTATCGCTTGCTTTACCCGGAACCAACCCGTTTCCAAACCGCATCGCTGGCGGTTGTCGAAGCACAGCTCAAGGCTGGCGGTCCCGACGCCGATGCCTGGCGCAAACAGCAGCTTGCACTTATGAATGATGTCTCGGCTTTCATGAAGCTGCTCAAACAACGCTTCACCATCTGGTTTAACAAAACACACGACCGTTTCGGCACGCTCTGGGCCGAGCGCTTCAAGAGCGTGCTCGTTCAGTCGGACGGACGCGCCGTTCGCGTCATGGCCGCATACATTGATTTGAATCCTGTGCGCGCAGGACTCGTCGACGATCCCAAGGACTACCGGTTTTGCGGTTACAGCGAGGCTGTTGCGGGCAGAAAAATCGCACAGGCAGGACTCATACATGTCATCGGCGAAGATGACGCGCGCACTTGGCGGGGCACGCAGGAATACTATCGTCTCATGATTATCGGCAGCGGCGCCAGACCACGCACCGGCAAAGCCTCCGTTTCGGAAAATCTTTTTGAGGAAACGGCGCGCGCAAAGGGGAAACTGCCGCTGTCCACTGCATTGCGATGCCAGATACGCTATTTCACCGATGGCGGCATACTCGGCGGCAGGGCCTTTGTCGCGAAACAACTCACGCTCCTCCGACGAAAGACGGGGGTGCGTCACCGCAAGGAACCCCGCGCCTTGCCGCCCGTCTGCGATTGGGGCATCGCGAACGCGAATAGCGGCAGTATCACAGCCGGTAACAACGACGCGGACGAAATCATGGTTATGCGCACGCCACGGCGGCGCACGCTTGCGTCCGGCTGAATCGAATCGGCGAA
>JAISGL010000149.1 GCA_031263125.1 Opitutaceae bacterium
TTGTGTCAATAATTATCTTAGCGCTTATGGGCAAGATGCCCGTGCTACTCGATCCGGCGGCTTCGCCGTCAGCGGGCGGGACGCCCGCTCTACTCCAGAATTGGCGGCATGCCCTGTCCAGTTTTTGAGATGCGCCCGTTACGCAAGCTGTCGGGCAACGGGGTCGGGGTAGAGTAGGCAGGGGCGGCAGGTTGTACCACTTCCTGCCGCTCCTGCCTACTCTACCTGCGGTTTCTTGCCGCAAAAATCACCACGGGCGAGCCTCTTCTCCCATCTTTCCATGGGATGCCTGTGCATTGAATTTTCTGCGTATGATTTCCCTATGGGACAACCCAATCCAAACCAATTCACCACGGAGGACACCGAGGACACGGAGTCAAAAGTATTTCTCCGTGCTTTCCAGGCCCTCCGTGGTGAATTAAAAATCACTCCACCTTTGGTTGCGGCTTCGCCACGCTGTGTTTGTTGATTTTCACCTGTTACTTGCACACATTGTCACAATCCAAATCAAATCGCCACGCCACGCACCGCCGCCATCCGCCAACACAAACACCGACATGACTCCTCCCAACACCTCCGGCCCCGCCTCCGAGCCTGCCGCGCCCGCGGCGAACGCGAACACGGACGCGCCGCCCGCCTCTTCCCCGAAAAGCGAACCCGCCACGCCCACCTACGTCATCGGCCACCGCAACCCCGACACCGACGCCATCTGCTCCGCCATCGCCTACGCCGCCTGCAAGGAGGCCCGCGGCGAACACGGCTACATCCCCGCACGCTGCGGCAACTCCAACGCACGCATCGACACCGTCCTCCGCAAATTCCACACGCCGCTCCCCCTCTACCTCAGCGACGTCACACCGCGCGTCCGCGACGTCATGGTGCGCAACGTCATCTCGCTCCCCGAAAACGCCACCTGCGCCGAGGCGCTCGAACTCATCGACGAACACGACGTGCGCGTGCTCCCCGTCATCACCGGCGATTCGCGCGTCCTCGGCTCCATCTCCATCTTTCAACTCGGCGGCTATTTCACGCCGCGCCTCCGCTCGCCGCGCGACATGCGCCGCGTCGAAACCACGCTCTCGCACGTCGCCCGCGCCCTTAACGCCAACATCCTCCACCTCCACGACCCCGACCGCATGGAAGACCTCTACGTGCGCATCGGCGCCATGGACATCCGCTCCTTTGGCAAACGCGCCGGGCAAGGCAGCATCCCCATCGCCAAAACCATCATCATCGTCGGCGACCGCTGGGACATCCAGCAACGCTCCATCCAACTCGGCGTGCGCGCGCTCATCCTGACCGGCAACCTCCCCATCGACGCCGAAGTCGTCGAGCAAGCCAGGGCAGCCGGCGTCAGCGTGATCATCAGCCCCTACGATTCCGCGACGACCGCCTGGGTCGTGCGCACCGCCGCCACCATCGAACCGCTCATCGACCGCACCTTCGCCTCCGTCTCCGCCGACCTCCCCCTCGGCGAACTCCGCCGCCGCATCGCCGCCTCAAACGCCCCCGCCTACATGGTGCTCGGCGACGACACGCGCCTCCAGGGCATCGTCACCAAGACCGACGTCATCAAACCCGTGCAAACCCGCCTCGTGCTCGTCGACCACAACGAAATGAGCCAGGCCGTCCCCGGCGCGCACGAAGTCACCATCACCGAAGTCATCGACCACCACCGCCTCGGCTCGCTCAACACCCAGCAACCCATCCTCTTCATCAACGAACCCGTCGGCTCGACCTGCACCATCGTCGCCGACCTCTTCCGCCGCGACGACCTGCGCCCCGCGCCCGACATCGCCGGCCTCATGATGAGCGGCATCATCACCGACACGCTCCACCTCAACAGCCCCACCACGACAAACAAAGACCGCGAAATGCTCGCCTGGCTCTCCGGGATAGCCGGTGTCAACCCGCGCGACCTCGCCGGTGACATCTTCAACTCCGGCTCCGTCATCCTCGCCAACCCGCCCGAAACCGTGATCCGCGCCGACATGAAAATCTACGACGAAAACGAAACGCATTTCGCCGTCTCGCAAGTCGAGGAACTCGGCTTTGGCAATTTCTGGAAACACTCGAAAGACCTCTCCGTCGCGCTCGGCGAACTCCTCGAAAAGGAAAACCTCGGCTTCGCGTGCCTGCTGGTCACGGACATCAACACGCAAAACTCGCTCCTCCTCCTGCGCGGCGACAAAAACTTCATCGACCGCATCTCGTATCCGCACCTTGAGAAAAACGAAATCTTCGAGCTTCCCGGCATCGTGAGCCGCAAGAAGCAACTCCTCCCCTACATCACCTCGATCCTCCGCGAGATGCAGGCGGAGAAAATGTGATCGCGCGGTCGTGCGGTTGCGCGGTCGTGCGGTTGCGCGGTCGCGCGATTGCGTGGTTGCGCGGTTGCGTGGTCGTGCAACCGTGCTCCCGTGTGCCCGCGCACCCGCCGCGCGCCGCGCGCCCGCCGTGCGAAACCGGCGTGCAAAAAATCCCCGGCTGGGCCTGGGCCGGAGCCACTCACGCCGGCACAAACCGGCTTGAATCGACATAAACCAGCTTGAATCGACATAAATCGACTTGAGTCGGCATAAATCGATCAAGTCGATCTATGCCGCCGCCCGCTCTATCCCGTCGCCCCGCCCAACTCCCCCGCCTCCCCGCTCTACTCCGCCCTGCGCAGCGCCTCCAAATCCCCGCTCACGATTGCCGGCAAGGCGCGCGACACCTTTTCCACGGGCCAGTTCCACCACGCGATTTCGAGCAACTTGTGCGCGACCTCCGGCTCGAAACGCGTGCGGATCACGCGCGCCGGATTGCCGCCGACGATTGTGTAAGGCGGCACGTCGCGCGTCACCACCGAGCGCGCCGCCACGATCACGCCGTCGCCGATTTTCACGCCCGGCAGCACCATCGCGTTGTAGCCGAGCCACACATCGTTGCCCACGACCGTGTCGCCCTTGAACGGCAAATCCTCGCGACGCGGCATCACCTTCTCCCAGCCACCGCCCATGATCTGGAACGGATACGTCGAAAACCCGCTCATGCGATGATTCGCGCCGTTCATGATGAACCGCGCGCCCGTCGCGATCGCGCAGTATTTTCCGATGATCAACTTGTCCCCGAGAAACGGATAATGATAGAGCACATTGCGCTCAAAATTCTCCGCCCCCGCCGGATCGTCGTAGTAAGTGTAATCGCCGATTATGATATTCGGATTTTTCACCGTGTTCTTGATAAAGCACACCTGTGGAAAACCCTTCATTGGGTGGGGATTGAGGGGATCAGGACCGTTCATACCCGATTCACCATGCAAAAACGCCGCCCGCCTGCAACCCAACAAACGCGAACAAAAACATGCAGGGCGCATCTCAAAAACAGGCCAAGTCTTGCCGCCGCATCGAGCAACACGGGCATCCGTGCCCATGGACGGCGCACAGCGCCACCCCCGTGCCGTCCCCGTGCCACCCCCGTGCCGCCCCCGTGCCGTCCCCGATGCGAGCGAGACGCCCGCACTACCCCGGAACGCGGGCAAGATGCCCGCGCTACTTTTGGCAAGGCGAACCCTGCCTTCGCCTTATTATACATGTTGAGTTATAACCTGATGTTACGCGGCACGTAGGGCCTGACCTTGTGTCAGGCCGCGAATTACCAATGTGGCCTCCCACGCGGGCGCGGCCTGACACAAGGTCAGGCCCTACGAAATCAGCCGTCCGCGTAACATCAGGA
>JAISGL010000185.1 GCA_031263125.1 Opitutaceae bacterium
TTTTTTTCACCTTGTAAACAGTGGAAACCCTTTCACCGTTCCACTTCTCAAAAATGAAATTTCCGCAAATTATCCAAGGTGGCATGGGCGTGGCTATTTCCAACTGGCGGCTCGCCCGCTCCGTGGCGGAAAAAGGCCAGCTCGGCGTCGTCTCGGGAACGGCCATCGACACCGTCCACTCGCGAATTTTGCAGGACGGCGACGAAGGCGGCCTGCTTTGCAATATCTACAAAAAATTTCCCTTCCAGGACATGGCGCAACGCGTCGTCGACCGGTGGTATTCCGTCACCGGCAGAGCCGAAAAACAGCCTTACAAACTCATTCCCGTACTTAATGAAAAACCCGCGAAATCGCTTCTCGAACTGACCGTGCTCTCCTGTTTCGGCGAAGTCGCCCTCGCCAAAAACGGCAACGGGGAAAACCAAGTCGGCATCAACCTCCTCGACAAAATCCGCCTCCCGCAACTCCAGTCGCTCTACGGCGCCATGCTCGCCGGCGTTGACTACATTCTGATGGGGGCCGGCATTCCCCGCCACGTCCCCGGCGTGCTCGACAAACTTGCCGACGGCCAGCCCGCCACGATGAAGTTCGGAGTCGCGGGCGGCGAAGAGGCCGAATACACATTTGATCCGTCCGAATTCCTCGGCCAACCCGCGCCAAAACTGAAACGCCCAAAATTTCTTGCCATCATCAGCTCGGCGGTGCTCGCCATTTCGCTCGCGAAAAAATCATCCGGCAAAGTGGACGGCTTTGTTGTCGAAAATGCCACGGCCGGTGGTCATAACGCCCCGCCCCGCGGGCCTATGCAACTCGACGCCGCCGGCCAGCCCATCTACGGCCCGCGCGACAATCCCGAACTCGACAAAATCGCCGCCCTCGGGTCGCCCTTCTGGGTCGCCGGAGGTTACGCCACCAAAAAAGGTCTCGCCGAAGCCAGGGCCGCCGGAGCCGCCGGAATCCAGGTCGGCACACCATTTGCCTTTTGCAACGAGTCGGGCATGGCCGCCACGCTGAAACGCAAAGTCATCGAACTTGCGAAGGCGGGCCGCGCAAAAATCTTCACCGACCCGTTGTCATCCCCGACGGACTTCCCCTTCAAAGTCGGCCAGGTCGAAGGCACGCTCTCGGAAAAAAAAGTGTACGAAGCGCGCGAACGCATCTGCGACATGGGCTACCTGCGCTCGGCGTATAAAAAAGCGGATGGCGGCATCGGCTACCGTTGCGCGAGCGAACCGGTGTCCAATTACGTGGCCAAAGGCGGAAAATCCGAAGAGACGGCAGGCCGCATGTGCCTGTGCAATGGCCTGCTCGCAAGCACCGGCCTCGGACAACTCCGCAAAAACGAAACCGTCGAATCAATGCTGATGACCGCCGGCGATTCGATCTCGGATATTGTGCGCTACATCAAGGAAGGCGCGGAATCATACAGCGCAGCCGAAGTATTGAATTCGATTTTGGGAACGGACCCGGCGCCGGCGTCCGCATGACACATTCGCCCGTCCGCGCCGCGCTCCTGGCATGATTTTTTCAGGACGGGGTTTGGTAGAGTAGAGTGGAGTGGAGTAGAGTAGAGTGGAGAGGGAGCACCGACGATCCCTCTCCACTCGCTACTCTCTACTCTACTTAATCCTGTCCCAAATTTATTCGCGTTGATTCACGTCCATTCGCGGTTTCCAAATAGGGCGCATGTCCGGTTCATTGCATCTCGATTTCCGAAACACCAACTCCCTCTGGTGCAGCGTGCTCGCCGAGACGCTTCACCGCTGCGGCGTGACACACGCCGTCGTTTCCCCCGGCTCACGTTCGACGCCGCTCGTCTTCGCGCTCGCAAACCATCCGGAAATCGAAGCCATCCCTGTCCTCGACGAACGCTCCGCGTCCTTTTTCGCGCTCGGCCTCGCAAAACAATCCGGACGCCCCGTCGCCCTCGTCTGCACCTCCGGCACCGCCGCCGCCAACTTTTTCCCCGCGATCATCGAGGCGCGTGAAAGCCGCGCGCCGTTGATCGTCATCACCGCCGACCGGCCGCCGGAAATGCGCGACTGCGGCTCCGGCCAGACCATCGACCAGCAAAAACTCTACGGCTCGCACGTGAGCTGGTATCACGAACTCGCGACGCCCGAAGCCACGCCCGAACGCCTCCGCTATTTGCGGCAGACCATCGCCCATGCCTGCAAACACGGCGCGCACCTCGGGCGCGGCCCCGTGCACATCAATGCGCCCTTCCGCGATCCGCTTCCGCCAATCACGGACAAAACCGCCTCAAATCTGCGCGGAATAATCGGCGAACACTTCTTCGCATTCCTATCCCAATTTCCCGCGGATGGCAGCGCGGACAACAATCCGCGCACGGACAATTATCTGCGCACGGACAACAATCTGCGCGACATGACAAATCGCCTCATCGTGCGGGAAAAAAAACGCGGCGTGATTGTCGCCGGTCCCGACTCGGGCGATTGCCACGCACTGGCGCGGGAATCCGGCTGGCCCATCCTTGCGGACGCGCTTTCCGACACGCGCCATCGCATGGATGGAAACGCGGTGATTGTTTCCGCCTACGATATGATTCTGCGCAACGAACGCCTCGCCGGCGAACTCGCGCCGGAGCTGGTGGTTTGCATCGGCGGCTGGCCGACCAGCAAAGTGCTTCGCGCCTGGCTCGAAAAATACGACCCGGAAATTCTCATGACTGGCTGCGGCACGCAAAATCGCGACGCGCTTCACGGACGCACGAAATGGTTTCCCCGCGATGCCGGGGAACTGGCAACACTCATGCACGTGAACCCGGAATATCGCGACGCCGCCTATGTCACTGCGTGGCGGCGCGCAGAAATCTCCGCCCGCGCGACAATCGACAAATCACTCAACGCCACCGCCGGCGACGACCTCTTCGAACCGCGCGCCACCGCGCTCCTCGCGCAACATCTCCCGCGCAACACCCCGCTCTTCGTCGCCAGCTCGATGCCCGTCCGCGACGCCGAATATTTCTGGCCCGCGAACGACCGTGGCACGCGCTTTTTCCACAACCGCGGCGCCAACGGCATCGACGGCACGCTCTCCACCGCGCTCGGCATCGCCCACGGCAACGTGCAACCCGCCGTCCTGCTCACCGGCGACCTCTCGCTCCTGCACGACACGAACGGCTTCCTGACCGCCGCATCCAAAAACTTTCGCGGCAGCCTCACCATCGTCCTCATCAATAACAACGGCGGCGGCATCTTTGGCCACCTGCCCGTTGCGCAATTCGACCCGCCCTTCGAGGAGTATTTTGCCACGCCGCAAAACATCGACTTCGCCAGACTCTGCGCGACCTACGGCGTGGAGCACGTGCTGATCAAAAACTGGAGCCAGTTCACAAAACGCATCTCAACGCTCCCCTCAAGCGGCGTGCGTGTCCTCGAAATCCCCACCGACCGCAAACGCGATGCCGAAAGACGCCAGTCGTTATTGCGTGCATTTTCAAAAACACCGTGACCATAAACGCAACCGGCAGCTTTTGCAGAGCCTGACGCAAGGCCAGACCCTGCGTGCCGCACATCATCGGGTGTGAACGAATGTGGTGGGAGTCGTGGCAAACGATGCGGGAGAGCGATGCGGGAGAGCGATGCAGGAGAGCGATGCAGGAGAGTCCCGAAGGGACTCAATATAAATAACTGATGTTACGCGACCGGCAGGGTTTTGTAGGGCCTGACCTTGTGTCAGGCCGCGAATTACCTGTGTGGCCTCCCACGCGAACGCGGCCTGACACAAGGTCAGGCCCTACGCA
>JAISGL010000267.1 GCA_031263125.1 Opitutaceae bacterium
ACACAACCCCAACGGGGTTGCCTGATGCCTGATAACATTGCCATAAATCACTCGCGATTCGACAGTTCAATGGCCCAATCCTAGGCAACCTCTTCGAGGTTGTGATAATTTTCCCCCCCTTTTCCCAGGGTAGCGACTGTGTCGCAACCCTGGGCTTCATTGGGAAACGGCTTCGCCGTTTTTGCGCCCTTCGGCGCTCTCCTTTCGGCTCTGCTCCGGGTACCTCATCTGATTGCTACCTTCCGCAATTACACTCCCACCACGTTCGTTCGCACCTGTTCTCGACCCCCTTGCATTGAAAACGTCGAAGAACCGTTTTTCTCTTATGGCTGCCAAATGAAAAAACGTTCACGGTTTCTTTGTATTAAAAACGTCGAAGAACCCTTTGCCTCTCTATGGCAGTTGTGTTGCGCCCATCAGGTAGCGGTCGCATTCGCGGGCGACGGCGCGGCCTTCGTTGATCGCCCAGACCACCAGGCTTTGGCCCCGGCGGCAGTCGCCCGCCGCGAAGATTTTCGAGTGATTCGTGCGGTGCTTTTCATGCTCCGCCTTGATGTTGCCACGGGCGTCGGTTTCGAGGCCGAGTTCTTTCAGGAGCGGCTGCTCGGGGCCTAGGAAACCCATCGCTATCAGGACGAGTTGCGCGGGGTGTTCTTTTTCGGTGCCGGGTTGCTCGATGGGGACGAACTGGCCTTTTTCGTTTTTGTCCCATTTCACCTGCACCGTGACGATGCTTTGAAGGCGGTTTTGGGCGTCGCCTTGGAATTTTTTCACGGTGGTCAGGAAGAGCCGGGGGTCGGCGCCTTGGCGCGCGATGGCTTCTTCCTGGCCGTAGTCGGTTTTCAGGGTCTTGGGCCATTCGGGCCAGGGGTTGTTGGGTTGGCGTCCGGACGGGGGCTTGGGGAGGATTTCGATTTGCGTGACGGAGCGGCAGCCTTGGCGGAGCGAGGTGCCGACACAGTCCGTGCCGGTGTCGCCGCCGCCAATCACGATGACGTGTTTGTCGCGCGCGGTGATGGCGGGGTCGGTTTCGGCGAGGAGCGCCTTGGTGCTGGAGGTGAGAAATTCTATCGCGTAGTGCACACCTTCGAGCTGGCGGCCCGCGATGGGGAGGTTGCGCGGCTGCGTGGCGCCGGTGCAGAGGATGAGCGCGTCGTGCTCGGCCAGAAGCTCCTGCGGCGGGATGTGGTCGCCGATGTCGGCGTTGCAGTAGATGGTGACGCCGGATTGTTTCAGGAGTTCGATGCGGCGGAGGACGATTTCGCGTTTGTCGAGTTTCATGTTGGGGATGCCATACATGAGGAGTCCGCCGGGGCGGTCGGCGCGTTCGTAGATGAAGACAGCGTGGCCGGCGGCGTTGAGTTGCGCGGCGGCGGCGAGGCCGGAGGGGCCGGAGCCGATGATGGCGACTTTTTTGCCGGTGCGCGTGCGCGGTTCGAGCGGGTGCACCCAGCCTTCCTCGAAGGCGCGTTCGATGATGGCGTATTCGTTGTTCTTGATCGCGACGGGCGGGTTGGTGATGCCGAGCACGCATGAGCCTTCGCAGGGCGCGGGGCAGACGCGTCCGGTGAACTCGGGGAAGTTGTTTGTCTTGCCGAGGCGTTCGTAGGCCTGGCGCCAGAGTCCGCGGTAAACGAGGTCGTTGAACTCGGGGATGAGGTTGTGGAGGGGACAGCCCGCCGCCATGCCGCTGATGAGGCGTCCGGTGTGACAGAAGGGGACGCCGCAATCCATGCAGCGCGCGCCTTGATTGCGGAGTTTCTTTTCGTCCATTCGGAGATGAAACTCGTCCCAGTCCTTGAGGCGTTCGAGCGGTGTGCGGTCGACGGGAATTTCCCGCATGTATTCGAGGAAGCCGGTTGGTTTGCCCATGATGGAATTACTAATTACTAATGACTAATTACTAATGACGGATTACGGAGTGCTGATTATTAATGACTGATTGTCAGTCGCCTTTGGTGCCGCGCTGGATGGCGGTGATGATGCGGATGAGTTCCTCTACGTCCGGATAGATGGCGCCAAATTGTTTTTGCGTCAGGAACTTTGTGTCTTTCAGGAGACGGAGCCAGTAGGCGGTTTCACGTGCTTCTTTGTAGGCAATGGTTATTTTGGTGAGAAAATCCGCGCGCGATTGCCCGCCTTGCGCTTCTTCCACGTTCGCCCCAATGCTGGTGCCACATCGCAACAGTTGTTTCGACAAAACGTATTCTTTTTTATCCGAAGACAAAAACATATACAGGTTCACAATGCGAACCGCGAAGTTATAACTCTTTTCAGTAATAATATTGAATTTTTTCATGGGTGATTTGAATGGGTGATTTGAATGGGTGTTTTGTGATTGGTGATTTATAATTAGTAATTAGTAATTAGTAATTAGTAATTTTCTTTTCAGTTTCCCCCCACGCGGCTGAGGTCGCGGGCGTTGGCTTCGAAGGCGGCCATGATGGCGTCGTTGCCGGTCAGACCTTCGGATTTCGCTTCGTCAATGCGTTCTAACATGCGTTTGTAGTCTTTCGGCATGATTTTCACGAATTTCGGGAGCATCGCGGTCCAGTTTTCGAGGATGCGTTTGGCGAGGGCGCTGCCGGTGCTGGCGGCGTGGCGTTCAATCAGGGCGCGGAGTTCGGCTTCTTGCCCGGGGGTGTCCACTTTTTCGATGTAAACCATGCCGGGGTTGATATTGCCGGGGAGGGTGTTGTTTTCGTCGAGGATGTAGGCGGTGCCACCCGACATGCCGGCGGCAAGGTTGCGTCCGGTGGGGCCGAGGATGATCACGCGGCCGCCGGTCATGTATTCGAGTCCGTGGTCGCCGACCGCCTCGACCACGGCGGTGGCGCCGGAATTGCGCACGCAGAAGCGTTCGCCCGCCGCGCCGTTGATGTAGATTTCGCCGGAGGTGGCGCCGTAGAGGGCGACGTTGCCGGCGATGATGTTTTTCGAGGGGTCAAAGGTGGTGCCGGCGGGGGGGCGGATGATGATGCGTCCGCCGGAGAGGCCTTTTCCTACGTAGTCGTTGGCGTCGCCGTGGAGGCGGAGGGTCATGCCGCGGGGGAGGAAGGCGCCGAAGCTCTGGCCGGCGGAGCCGTCGAAGCGGATGTCGATGGTGTCGTCGGGCAGGCCTTTCGCGCCCCATTTGCGGGTGACTTCGCTGCCGGTGATGGCGCCGACGACGCGGTGGGTGTTGCGCACGGGGAGCGTGGCGGTGACTTTTTCGCCTTTTTCGATGGCGGGGCGGCAGAGGTCGAGGAGCACGGTCATGTCGAGCGATTTTTCGAGGCCGTGGTCTTGCGGTATCTGGCAATGGCGTCCGACTTCGGGGCCGGAGTCGGGCACGTAGAGGATGTTGGAGAAGTCGAGTCCTTTGGCTTTCCAGTGTTCGACGGCGGGGCGGGCTTCGAGGCGGTCAACGCGGCCGACCATTTCCGCGATGGTGCGGAAGCCGAGGCGGGCCATGAGTTCGCGGACTTCGCGGGCGATGAAGGTCATGAAGTTGATGACGTGTTCGGGTTTGCCGGCGAATTGCGCGCGCAGGCGCGGGTTTTGCGTGGCGACGCCGACGGGGCAGGTGTTGAGGTGGCAGGCGCGCATCATGATGCAGCCGGTGGAGACGAGGGCGGTGGTGGCGAAGCCGAATTCCTCGGCGCCGAGGAGCGCGGCGATGACGACGTCGCGTCCGGTTTTGAGCTGGCCGTCGGTTTCAACGGCGATGCGGGAGCGGAGGTTGTTGAGGACGAGGGTCTGGTGTGTTTCGGCGAGGCCGAGTTCCCAGGGGAGGCCGGCGTGCCAGATGGAGTTGAGGGGCGAGGCGCCGGTGCCGCCGTCGTGGCCGGAGATGAGGACAACGTCGGCGTGCGCTTTGGAGACGCCGGCGGCGATGGTGCCGACGCCGACTTCGGAGACGAGTTTGACGCTGATGCGCGCGTGGCGGTTGGCGTTTTTGAGATCGTGGATGAGTTCGGCGAGGTCTTCGATCGAGTAGATGTCGTGGTGCGGGGGGGGGGAGATGAGGCCGACGCCGGCGGTGGTGTGGCGGGTGCGCGCGATCCAGGGGTAGACTTTGGGGCCGGGGAGCTGGCCGCCTTCGCCGGGTTTGGCGCCTTGCGCCATTTTGATTTGGATTTCGCGGGCGTTGACGAGGTATTCGCTGGTGACGCCGAAGCGGCCGGAGGCGACTTGTTTGATGGCGGAGTTTTTTGAGTCGCCGTTGGGGAGGGGGGTGAAGCGCGCGGGGTCTTCGCCGCCTTCGCCGGTGTTGGATTTGCCGCCGAGGCGGTTCATGGCGATGGCGAGTGTCTCGTGCGCTTCCTGCGAGATGGAGCCGTAGGACATGGCGCCGGTTTTGAAGCGGCGGACGATGGTTTCGACGGGTTCGACTTCGTCGAGCGGGACGGCGTCGGCGGTTTTGAAGTCGAGGAGGCCGCGCAGGGTGCAGAGTTTTTTCGACTGGTCGTCGATGAGGCGGGTGTAGTTTTTGAAAATGTCGTAGGCGCCGGTGCGGACGGATTTTTGGAGGTGGTGGATGGTTTCGGGGTTGAAGAGGTGGTGTTCGCCGGCGTCGCGCCAGCGGTATTCGCCGCCGGCGGGGAGCGCGGTGTCGTGCGTGGCGAGGGGGCCGCGGGGGTCGTAGGCGGCGCGGTGGCGGATGAGGACTTCCTCGGTGAGGGTGTCGAGGCCGATGCCGCCGATGCGCGAGGGTGTCCAGGTGAAGTAGAGGTCGATGATTTCCTGGCTGAGGCCGACGGCTTCGAAGACTTGCGCGCCGCGGTAGCTTTGCGTGGAAGAGATGCCCATTTTGGACATGACTTTGACGACGCCTTTGGAGGCGGCTTTCACGTAGTGTTTGCAGGCGGTTTTGTGGTCGGGCGCGGGCAGGAGGTCGCGTTTGATGAGGTCGTCGAGCGTCTCGAAGGCGACGTAGGGGTTGATGGCGCTCACGCCGTAGCCGATGAGGAGCGAGAAGTGGTGGACTTCGCGCGCCTCGCCGGTTTCGACGACGAGGCTGGCTTTGGTGCGGTGGCCTTCGCGGATGAGGAAGTGGTTGAGGCCGGCGACGGCGAGGAGCGCGGGGATGGGGGCGTTGTCTTTGTTCACGCCGCGGTCGCTGAGGATGAGGATGCTGACTTCCTCCTGCGTGATGAGGCGGGCGGCGTCGCGGAAGAGGTCTTCCATCGCCTTGGCGAGGCCTTTTTCGCCGCGGGCGGCGCGGAAGAGGATGGGGAGCACGCCGACTTTGAGGCCGGGGAGTTGCATGCGGCGGATTCGGGCGAGTTCGTCGTTGGTGATGACGGGCCAGTCGAGTTCGACGCGGCGGCAGTCGGAGGGGGTGGGGTTGAGGAGGTCGCCTTCGGCGCCGAGGCGCGTCTCGGCGGAGGTGACGATTTCCTCGCGGATGCTGTCGATGGGGGGGTTGGTGACTTGGGCGAAGAGTTGTTTGAAGTAATCGTAGAGGAGTTTGGATTTGTTGGAGAGGACGGCGAGCGGGGCGTCGTTGCCCATCGAGCCGATGCCTTCGACGCCGTCGCGCGCCATGGGCGTGAGGATCGCGCGTTCGTCTTCGTAGGTGTAGCCGAACGCAAGCTGGCGTTGCCTGAGCGTGTAGGGCGCGGGCGCGGTGTCGGGCGCGGGCGCGGGGGGGGCGGAGACGGGGGGGAGGGGATCGGAGGCGGGGGGGAGGTCTTTGAGGTAAACAACGTGGTCGTTGATCCATTGCTGGTAGGGGTATTCGGCGGCGAGTTGGTCTTTGACTTGCGCGTCGTCGAGGATGGCGCCTTTGAGCGTGTCAACCAGGAACATGCGTCCGGGTTGGAGGCGGCCTTTCGTGGCGATGTCGGAGGCGGGGATGGCGTCGAGCACGCCGGCTTCGGAGGCGAGGACAACGAGGCCGTCCTTGGTGACGTAGTAGCGGGCGGGGCGGAGGCCGTTGCGGTCGAGGATGGCGCCGATGAGTTTGCCGTCGGTGAAGACGAGCGCGGCGGGGCCGTCCCAGGGTTCGGTGAGGCAGGCGTGGTATTGGTAGAAGGCGCGGCGGGCGGGGGGCATGGTCTTGTGGTTGGACCATGGTTCGGGGATCATCATCATGGCGACGTGGGGCATGGAGCGTCCGGCGAGGTGGAGGAGTTCGAAGGTGTTGTCAAACATCGCCGAGTCGCTGCCGTTCATGTTGATGACGGGGAGGATTTTGTTGATGTCGTCGCCGAAGAGGTCGGAGGAGAAATGCGCCTGGCGGGCGTGCATCCAGTTGACGTTGCCGCGGAGGGTGTTGATTTCGCCGTTGTGGGCGATGTAGCGGTAGGGGTGGGCGCGGTCCCAGCTCGGGAAGGTGTTGGTGGAGAAACGCGAGTGGACGAGCGCGATGGCGGTTTTGAAATCGGGTTCGCGCAGGTCGAGGAAGTAGTCGTTGAGCTGCGTGGCGAGGAGCATGCCTTTGTAGACGATGGTGCGCGAGGAGAGGCTGGGCTGATACCACATGTCGGCGCCGCCGAGACCTTCGCTGACGACTTCGTGCGAGGCGCGTTTGCGGATGACGTAGAGTTTGCGTTCGAAGGCGAGTTCGTCGGTGACTTTCGGCGAGCGTCCGATGAAGACCTGGCGGATGAATGGTTCGCAGGATTTCGCGGTGTCGCCGAGCATGGTGTTGTTGGTGGGCACGGTGCGCCAGCCGAGGAAGAGCTGGCCTTCGCTGCGGATGATTTGCGCGAGGTGGTCTTCGAGTTTGCGGCGTTTGGTGGGATTGCGCGGGAGAAAGACGAGGCCGGTGCCGTAGTGGCCGCGTCCGGGGAGGTTGATGCTGACGTCCTTGCAGACGCGGACGAGATACTCGTGCGGGATTTGCAGGAGGATGCCGGCGCCGTCGCCGGTGTTTGGCTCGGAGCCGGTGGCGCCGCGGTGGTCGAGTTTTTCGAGGACTTCGAGGCCCTGCCCGACGATGCGGTGCGAGGGGCGGCCTTTCATATCGACGACGAAGCCGACGCCGCACGCATCGTGCTCAAACCAGGGGTCGTAAAGGCCCTGTTTGCCGGGTCGCGAACGCGCAGCGGAGGGAGCGACGGCGGGAGCGGGAGCGGGAGCGGCGGCGCGGGCGGCGGCCTGGGCGGAAGTCGCGCGCGCGGCGGCGGTCGAAGCGGCAGATGAAGCGGCGGCAAGCGAAGCGAAAGCGGTCGAAGTGGCGGCGGTCGAAGCGGAAGCGGTGTGGCTGGTTGGACGGATTTTCACTGGAAGAAATGGAAAAACAGATACATTAAATCAAACCCGTCGTTTAAGCAAGATCGGTGCCAAAGCGGCCCAAAAATGATGCCAAAACGGTGTCAAATGGCAGCAAACGGCGGCAAAATGCAAGACAAGGCAAAACAAGGGCAAGTGCAAAACAGAAATAGGGACAGGTTCAAAATAAAAAATTGACACTTGGATTTAATGAAAAAAAGAGGTTCTCATCATTATTTATTGCAGATTAGCACCTTGCGAAATATAATGCCTGTCTTATTCGGACAGGCGTGGGGGATGCCCCCGGCTTTCATTTGCGCGGCTTTTGTCTGCGCGTGCGCATGCACGCCCGGCTGGTTTTTCTTGATTTGCAAAACGTAATCACCGCCTCTTTCGACGATGATCCGCGCCGTCTGCCTCT
>JAISGL010000335.1 GCA_031263125.1 Opitutaceae bacterium
GCACAATCTCGCGGTCAATTACCTGATGCTGGCGCTTGAAGAAACCGCGAAGCACCTCGCGGGCACCCTCACGAAAACGAATGTGACGCGGCTCGAAAACACATGGAAAAACGCCGACAGACGCTGGGGCGAGGTTGCGGACAGCGAACACATCTGGGACGAGACAAAAAAACGCATCCTCTCCAAGGACGACCCCGCGCTGACCGCCGCGCTGGCGGACCAGATGAAGGCCGACCTCCGCAAAACGCTCTCCGCCATCCACGGCGACATCGCGCGCCATTATGCCGAGAAAGGCATGCTGGAGCACGCGAAGTTTCACGTCGACGCCATGCCTGGCGACAGCGGGGTTGATGACAGCTACCGCGCCACGATCAGGGAAGTCACGAAGCCTGTCCGCGACCGTCTGGAGGCCGCGCGCACGCAGGCGCAGTCGCACGCCAATTCACCGGACGAAGGCAAAAAGAAACAGGCTTTCGCAAAGGCGAGGGATTTTTTTGAAACCGATTTCGAGCAAAAGGCGAAGCCGGTGCTGGAGCTTTTTTATGCGGGCGACAAGGTCGACAGCGTCCTGAAAAAAGAGAAGGAAGGCATCTACGACGAAGTGGCGGAGACGGTGCTCAGTTGCTGCGTAAAGGCGTACAACGCCAAACAAAGGGCGGGGGAAAGCACAGACAACGACACCACCCTCCTGAAGAAGGCGCGGGCCATTGCCACCGACCCGGAACTCATAAAAAGGATTGAGAAGAACATGAGCGACGGCAGCGGCGGCGACATCTCCGGCCCCGCGGAAGTCCAGGCAGCCATGCTCAGTGTGCTCAAGGACAAGGACACCGTGAAGGCGTCCGAACGTTTCCGCCGGTTGCAACGCGTGCGCCCCAAACTCAAGGAGTGGGCGACGAAGCACTCCGGGGAGGAAGCGTCCAAGACGCAGTTAAAAATGTTCGCCATGCTGGAGCGTGCGCTTTCCGTGGAGATTTTTAACAAGGAGGACAACATCGACCTCGCGATCACTGCGGTCGAATGTGCCATCGAGGACACGCCGGACGCGACCGACAGGAAAAAATTCCAAAGCGATTTGGACATGCTGATACGCATCAGAAAAAACAGAGGAGGCGGAGGCGGCGGCGGCGGTGACAATGATCTCAAGCAAATTCTGCTGACTGTCGCCGAAGTCTCCAAGAGCCGCGAAAAAGCATCCCTGCGTTTGCGCAAATTGCTCGGCGTGCGTCCCAAGCTCAAGATTTGGGCGGCGAAACATTCCGGAAGCAGCGAAAGCAAGCAGATGCTCAAGATGTTCGCCATGCTGGAGCGGTCGCTTTCCGTCGATATTGTCAACAACGAGGTGGTGGCGCTGCTCAAAAGCAGGGATATCCGTGAGGCCAAGGAACTGATCGCCCTCGCTCTGCTCGCGATAAACAATGCCATTGAGGATACCACGGACGACGATGACCGGAAAAATTTCAGAAAGAATCGCAAGGATCTGGACGAAATCATAAAAACAGTGGGTGGGAATCCGCCGCCGCCGCCGCCTCCTCCTCCACCAAAGCCTCCAAAGAAGTCGTCGAAACGAATGATGTGGACATGCCTTCTCGGCGTAAGCGCGCTCCTGCTGTCGTTCATCTTCGGCCATTATCTGCCCGCCGGATGGAGCGTCGGGGAAATGGTCGTGCAGTGGTGGCATCTTGCCCTGGGCGGGACGGTTTTGGGATTCATTTTCCCGTGGGGCAAGCTGCCCTATCCGCTTCCGCCTCTTTTCAAGGCGTTCACGATTTGGGGCATTGTCAGCACGGCCTTGGTCATGACCATTGTCGTCGCATACACCGGCTTCCACCCCGGCGTGTTTCGCGCATGGCTGTGGTGCGCGGCGATCATCGGATTCACGGTTTCCGCGATGATGATCGGTCCCTATTGGGTTCTGTTGTTTGTGTCGCAGCACGCTGCCATGCCGACATCACCGGTGCGGGGATCCTCAGTGCGGAGAATGCCGCTGTTCTATATCGGTGTGATGTTCGGCCTGTTTGCGTTCAGCAAGGATCACATTCCCATGCTCGCAAATCTTCCCATGTTGCAGTGGTGGCATTTCCCGATCTTCGGGGTTGTCCTGGCATTTTTTGTTCCCGCGCGCACTTATCGGAGTTCATTTTTCCTCCAGTTCTACTTCCTGACCACATGGCCCATGACCTTGCTGGCGTGGCTCGGACTTCTTGTGTATAACGCCATCGCTCCCGAGGCGTCCGCCGTCTCAAAGTGCTGGGCTCCCTACATCGGAATGGCGCTTGGTTACCTTACGCTCATTTTCAGGCTGGAAAGGATACCCATATCGCTTGCCCGCATGGAAAAGAGGATGAAGTGATAAAAACGCGGGATCACCCGGCCAGTTGAAGAAAAATTAAAAATGAGCGATTTCGAAACGAAAAAGATACTGGGCGAATTCAGCGCCGCGAAAAAATCGACGCCGAAGCCGGCGCGGTGGCGGATGCAGTTGATGGAGGCGGCCGGCTCCGCCGTATCCGTTTTCATGCTGTCGTTTGTCTTCCGTCATTATTGTCCGGACGGATTGCCCGTCGCCGGGTTTGCCGTGCGGTGGTGGATGTTGCCCGTCGCCGGGTTTGTCGCGGGCTTCCTGCTGACGCGGGACAAACTGCCGTTTCCGCTTCCGCTCACGATCACGGTGATGCAGCCGTGGGCGTGGGTTTTGACGGTGCTGCTCTGGGGCGTGATGGCTCTGTACAATGCCATTGTTCCCGACGCGTATGAGTGCGGACTGTGGCTCGCGCCGCTCATCGGGTTCGGGATTATCATCGCGTTTTCCATACCGTACGCACTCGCGAAAAAAGCGGGCGAGCACACCGCGCGCCTGTGACCCAGGTTGACGCTTCACCCACTCATTTCGTTTACTCTCCACATGAGCAAAAAAACCAAAAAAAGAACACCCATGAAAAACAAACCTTCGGCCAAAAACAGAGGCGGCGCCAAACCGCCGTACGCGGCGGCGCTCGGTGAAATCCCGATATTTGCGAACCCCGCGGACATGCCCGGCTTCGCGGGAATACCCATCGCCCCCATCGTGCCGCAATCGCCGCAGCCATCGCAATCGTCGCAGCCGCACCAATCGCAGCCGCAGCCGCCGCAGCAACAGCCCGACGTGCGCCCCGACGAAAACATCTTCGTCAAGGCCATGCGCGACCTCGCCGTCGCGGCATGGAAACTCAAGGGCATCGCGTTCAAGCCGGGGACCGACGAACCCGCCGCCACGCTCGACGCGAAGCAACTCGCCGACATCGGCTTCTACACGGAACGGCTGCACAACCTGCTCGGCACGCTCGGCGTCACCATGCAGGATTTCACCGGGCAACCCTTTCACGCGGGCATGCCGGTCAAGGTCATCTCCGCAAAACCGACGCCCGGCCTGACGGAGGAAGTCGTCTTCCAAACCCTCACGCCCACGCTGAAATTCGAGAGGACGGGCGAGTTTTATCCGGGCAACGTCATCACGCTCAAACCCCAGGAAACGGAAGCGCCGGAACCGCCGCCCGCGGAACCGCCCGCCGCCGTGTAACCAAAGGTTCGCCCTGCCAGAAAAAATTTCCAAATATCACACACGCACTCCCTCACTCCCTCCCCTTCCCTTCCCTCTCACTCACAAACCAACTCAACTCAACCAACCACTCAACCAACTCAACTCACCACCCATCATGCCATCCACCACCATCGATTTCGGAATCGACCTCGGAACAACCAACAGCGGCGTCGCCGTGCTCAGGGGACAGACGATCCAGGTCATCAAGAACAACCGCTCGCAGGACATCACGCCCAGCGCGGTCTCCATCACGAAAAACGCGAAGACCGGCGAACTGACCACCTACGTCGGCGACCCCGCGAAGAACAACTACCAGCAAGGCCGCGGCGCCGTGCTGGAGTTCAAACGCGACATGGGCACCGACAAATCCTACTCCTTCGCCAAGGCCGGCGTGCAACGCACCCCGGTGGAACTCTCCGCCGAAATCCTCAAGGCCCTGCGCGGCGACATCCAGCGCGTGACCGGCGAGGAGGTCGACGCGGTCGTCATCACCGTGCCCGCCGTGTTTCCGCAGCCCGCCAACGACGCCACCAAGCGCGCCGCCAAACTCGCCGGCTTCAAACAGGCGCTCACCATCCAGGAACCCGTCGCCGCCGCGATGGTTTACGGATACCAGAAAAAAATCACCGAGACCCAATACTGGCTCGTGTTCGATTTCGGCGGCGGCACCTTCGACGCGGCCCTGCTCCGCGCCAACCGCGGCCTGTTCACGACGCAAAATCACAAGGGCGACAACTTCCTCGGCGGCGCGGACATCGACTGGGCGATCCTCGAACAACTCGTGATCCCGCAACTAACCGGCGACTACACGCTGCCCGGCTTCAAGCGCGGCGCAACGAAATGGGAGCACCCGCTGCGCCTTCTCAAATACGCCGTCGAACAGGCAAAAGTCACCCTCAGCAGCCAGGACAAGGTTGACCTGCAAGGCCCCGTTTTCGAGGACGCCGATGGCGCCGAGGTTGATTATTCGACCATCAGCATCAGCCGCTCCGACATCGCCAAAGTCGCCCGCCCGCTCATCGACAGGGCCGTGACGCTCTGCAAGGAGCTGCTCACCGAGTCCAAGCTCGAACCAGGCAATCTCGCCAAGGTCATCCTCGTCGGCGGTCCGACGCAGGCGCCCTATTTCCGCGACATCCTCAGGCAATACTTCGGCGACATCATCGACTTCAGCCACAACCCCATGACCGTCGTCGCCGAAGGCGCGGCCATCTTTGCCTCGCAAAAACTGCGCGCCACCGGCGCGGGCGGCTCCGCGACCCCGGCCCCCGCCGACCCGGGCGTGTTCAAAATCAACTGGCTCAACTACAATCCGATCGGCACCTCCCTCAAACCGCTCGTCTCCGGAAAACTCTCCTCGCCCGGCGTCAGCAAACTCGACGGCTACCGCATCGACTTCCTCAACAAAGCCACCGGCGAACGCAGCGGCGAGACCGCCTGCGGCGCGGACGGCGCGTTCATCGCCACCCTCCACGCCAGGGACGGCGAGCGCAATTTCTTCGAAATCGAACTCAAGGACGCGCAAGGCATGCGCAAGGAAACCGACCCGAAGGAAATCCACTACACCATCAGCGCGCCCATCGCGAAACCCACCGTCATCAACTCGCTCGGCATCGCGCTCGCCGACAACACCGTCGAGATCGCCTTCGAAAAAGGCGCCACGCTTCCGCAGAGAAAAAAGCACCTCCGCCAAAACGCGGGCGGCGTGTTTCGGACGACGGGCGTCATCAAGGCGGGCGACAAAGACACCGGCCTGCGCGTCATCGTGGTCGAGGGCGAAAAGAAACGCGCCGACCTCAACCGGACCATCGGTGAGATTGTCATTGACGGAACCATGGTGCAGGGCGACCTGAATATTAACACCGAGGTGGAAATTTACCTGAAGATGGACGAAGACCGGAGCCTTTTCCTCAGCGTCGTCATACCCGGTGTCGATGTCCGCATCATGGACAAACCGCTTTCGCTGGAGATGGTCGAATTCAACCCCAGGGAATTGCGGAAAAAATACAACGAGCAACTGGAGCGCGCCAAGAAATTGATCGACGACATCAAGGAAAGCGGCGGGACGGACGCAAACGATGCCGCGTTGGCCAGCCTGCTGGGCGAGGTGTCCAACTGGCGGTCGTCCAAGACGCACCGGGAGATTGAAAGCAAGCTCGATGCAGCGACGGGCAAAGGCGAGGGCTGGACCGTCGCCGCGGCCCAGGCGGACCAATTGATCCGCGAATTCATGAGCAAGGTTTACGAATTGGAGGATAAGCTCGAGTTGCAAATAAAAATCAAAAAGGTGGAGGGAATGCTCAAAGAGGCGGAAACGTGGCAGTTGAGAACCGGTTCGTCGCAACCCAACCACATGAGAATCAAACAGCAGAATGATATTGAGAATGCCCAGGATTCGTTGAAGTCAATCAAGGGAAAGGCACTGCAAGGTGGCGGAACCGGAATAAAAGATGAGATTCTGGGCGCGCTTGAAACACTGGGCAGCATTGTCTTTAAAGTTCTGTTTATCGCAGCAGCGCCGGTTTTCTATAAAAACTTGTGCGAAGAAGAGCCAAAAGTGTTGCCAGAGAACAAGCTCGCCTATCGGGCCGCCATGCAAGCGGGCAAGGCAGCCATTGCGTCCGGCGATTACGAAGAACTTGTCAAGGCCAATGCGCGTATGATGGAACTTCTTCCGAGGGGCATCTCCCTCCCAGGCTTGCAATAATCCAATCGCACCCGCCCCGCCCATGCCTCCCGATTCTCCAATCGCAAACGCCAGCGCAAACGCCAACGCGAGCACGGGCATGCGCGCGCTGCCAAGCCAGACCGAACTCCTGCGGTTCGTCGACCGGCTGGCGCTGGCGCGTGCGAGCGAACTGGCGCGGGCGGGCGGACTTCGGGAGGCGAGCCGCGTGCTTCTTGAAGACCCGACACTGAGAAAACGCTCGCCCGAGGCGTGCGACCTCCTCGCCAGAATCTGCTTCCGGCTCGGCTATCACGACAACGCGCGTTTCCTCTGGAAATGCGCCGTCCGCCTCTCGGGCGGCGCCGGCCCTTACTGCGCGATGCTCGCGCTCTGTCAGGATTACGCCGCATGGCAAAAACGCCGGCGCCGCGCGCTTGTCCGCGCGCTCGCATGGCGCAGGGTGCGACGCGTTTCGCGTTCGCTCGCCGCACGTGTGACGGACGGCCTCGTGCCGTGGCTCAAACGAAAAATAACGGGACTGTTATGCAGACCAAAAAAGACACAACCGACCGCGCCGACCGCACAACCGGCCACGCCACAGACCGCGCCGCCGGCCGCGCCGCCGACCCCCGCGCCGCCCGCTCCCGCTCCGACGGAGCCGACAGATCTGACGGATCTGACGGAGCCGACGGTGCCGGCAGAGCCGGCGGAGCCGACGGCACCAGCGCCGCCACCAGCACCAGCGCCGCCACCAGCACCAGCGCCAGCGCCGCCGCCGCCAGAGCGCCAGTCGTCATCGACCTGAGCGGCGCCGCGCTCGGCCTGCCCGCCCCCGGCGGCGAGCGGGAGTGGGTTGCGCAAAACTTCCTGCCGCTCCAGCGCGAACTCGGCTCATGGCTGCGCGCCGGCGTGTTCCCGGATTGCGCGGCGCAAATGCCGCGCCTGTTTCCGCAAGGCCGCGTGGACGCCGGCAAGACCGCCGTGTGCGACACCGGCGACGCTCCGCTCTGGTTCATCGGCGATTTGCACGGCGATTTTCTCGCGCTGCTGCTCGCGTTGAACCTCGCGCACACCTACGACCATTCGCTGCCGGCGGAGCGCGGCGGACTGGCGGCGTCCGTCCCCAGCAATCTTTTTTTCCTCGGCGATTTCATCGACGAAGGCCCGCACGCCGCCGAGATCATGGCGTGGTTGTTTGCGTCCTGCATGGGACGCGCTTTCGGCGGACGCCGCTTCTCGATCATGGCGCTCCTCGGGAACCACGACGAGGGCCTGGCCTACGACGAGGGCCTGCGGGGGTTTTGGAGTTACGTTTCGCCCGCCAATTTTTTCACGCAGTTAAACACCTCGCCGGACTACGCCCTCGCGAGTGCGTTCGGCAGGGCGGTTTGCGCTTTTTTCCGCAACCTCCCGCGCATGGCTCTGCTGAACAACAACACGCTGGCCGTCCACGGCGGCGTCCCCCACGCGGAACTGACCGCGACCATCCGCAACGCCGCGGACCTGGAGTCGGCTGACGCGCTGACCGACTACACCTGGGGCCGCCTGCTGGAAGACCGCCCCGACGGAATCCCCGGACGGCGCGCAAAAACCGGAGCCGCGATTGGCTGGCGCGAGTTTGACCGCTTCATCGAGGTGTTCGCGCGCATCAAGGGCGCGAAGCCGCGGCTGCTCCTGCGCGGGCACGACCACAAGCCGCGCAATTTCAAATGGCTGGAGCGCTACGAAAACTGCCGCGTGCTCACGTTGAACAACTTCACGGTCAACGAGCGCGGCCCGAAAGCCGGCGGACGCTACCGCCCCGTCACGCTCGCGCGCCTGAACCGCCCGCAATCCGACCCGCTGGACATCCACGTCTTCCAGTTCGACCTTCCGTCCGCCCTCATCGAGCACTGCCACCACCTGCCCTCCATTTTGGAAAACATCGCACCATGAACACCAGCAACACACTTCGTTTCACAATCCACCGCGCGGAGACCGAGGCCGCCGCGCTCGGCTCGCGCGCGCCGTCCGTCGAGCATCTTTTTCTCGGCCTGCTCAAACTCGCGGAAATCACGTCCGACGACTTCGCGCCCGGCTCGCGCTATCGCGACCAGAATAATGCCGACATCGCCAAAGTGAAGTCGCTCCTCGACGGCATGGACATCGCCACCAAGCAGACGCGCGGCCTCCTGCGGCGCGTGCTGTTCCAAAACAACGCGGCGCAAGGCGCGACCGCCGCGCAGACAAAAGCGGAGCAATGGCTCGCCGCCGAATTCGCCGAAGCCGCCGCGAAAGACGAACCGGTCACCGCCTCCATGGTCGCGGAAAAAATCCTCGCCGCGCCCACGCCGCTCATTCGCGACGTGTGCAAGCTCGACGAAAAGGCGAAGCGCCCTCCCCCGCCGCCGCCCAGCCCCGTCGCATCGGCGGACCCCGCGGAAAACCGCGCGCGCCTCCCCGAGCTGACGGCGCGGGTGCGCAAACTGCGCAGCGGCCTGCTCGCCGTCGTGCGCGGACAGGACCAGGGCATCCACGCGTTTGCGGACGGCGCCTTCAGCGCGGAGGTGCTGGCGGCGGCGGATGAAAAACGCCGGAAGCCGTGCGCCATTTTTGTTTTTCTCGGCCCTCCCGGCGTTGGCAAAACCTTCCTCGCCGAAAAGGCGGCGGAATCGCTCGGGCTGCCGTTCAAGCGTTTCGACATGAGCAGTTTTTCCGACCACCAGCAGCACTCCGCGCTGGTCGGTTTTTCGCAGAGTTATCACGCCGCCAAGGAGGGCACGCTGACCGGCTTCGTCAAAAAAAACCCGCACTGCGTCCTGCTCTTTGACGAAATCGAAAAGGCCCACACCAACACCATCAACCTCTTCCTCCAGCTCCTCGACGCCGGCACGTTGCACGACAATTTTCGCGATGAAGACGTCGCCTTCAAGGACGCCATGATCATCTTCACGACCAACGCCGGCAAGCGTCTCTACGAGGAGCGCGGCTCGGGCGCGGCGGACCTCCCGCGCAAGGTCATCATGGAGGCGCTCGAAGCCGAGGCGCAGCCGCAATCCGGGCGCACCGCCTTCCCCGCCGCCATCTGCTCGCGGCTCGCCACCGGCTGGCCCGTGCTTTTCAACCGCCTCGGCGCGGACGACCTCGAAGGCATCGGAAGCGACGGCCTCTCGCATTGCGCGAAACTTTTCAAAAGCCAGTACGGCGTCAGCGTGGACTTCGACGAACGCCTCCCCGTCGTGCTCCTCTGCGCCGAAGGCGGCGCCATCGACGCCCGCACGTTGCGCGCGCAGAGCGAGTTGTTTTTCAAAAACGAGGTCTTCAAATTCTGCCGTCTCTTCAACGAGCGCGACACCAACGAGGCCATCGCCCGCCTCGCCGCGATTCGTTTCACCGTGGAAACAAGCCGGATGCCGCCCGAAATCGCCGCGCTTTTCCAATCCAGGGGAAAACCGGAAATCCTGCTTTTCGCCGACGACGCGCTCGCCGGGCGCTGCGCCGAAATCCTGCAAGAAAAATGCGTCGTGCATCACGCGCAGAAAAAAGAGGACGCCATGCGCATCCTCGGCGAGAGGGACATCAGCTTTGTCCTGTTCGACCCGATTGCCGGCGCCGGCGCGGAACAGGAGGCGCTCCCCATGACGGAAAGCGTCGCCGCGTTCGACCAGCTGCCTCCAAGCGCGTCCGTGTTGAAGGAGGGCCGCTCCTTTTTCCTGCAAGTCCGCGAGCGCATGCCCGAAATGCCCATCTGTTTGTTCGAATCGGGACGCATCAAGATGGAGGGCGAGTTGCAGTCCTCGTTTGAAAGCCTCGGCGCGCGCGGAAAAATCGTCGGCCCCGGCGCGGACACCGGCGTTTTCCGCGAGGAAGTCGAGGCGGCCTGCAAACGGCTCCACCTGCAAAAAACCGCCGGCCAGCTCGCCTCGGAACGCAAAGTCCTGCGCTTCGAAACCGCGCCGCGTTACGACGCCGCGGGCAACACCGTCGAAATCCGCCTGCGCGATTTCTCGCTCCGCCAGGCCGTCGCCGCGGACGATGCCAGCCAGATTCTGACCGACGCCGAAAAACCGCAGGCGCGTTTTGCCGACGTCATCGGCGCCGGCGACGCCAAGGACGAGTTGCTGTTTTTCATAAACTACCTGCGCAACCCGAAGGAGTTTCTCGCCAGGGGCATCCGCCCGCCCAAAGGCGTGCTCCTCTACGGCCCGCCCGGAACCGGCAAAACCCTGCTGGCGCGCGCGCTCGCCGGCGAGAGCGGCGTCACCTTCATCCCGGCCACCGCCAGCGCGTTCGTCACGAAATGGCAGGGAAGCGGCCCGGAGGCCGTGCGCGCGCTTTTTGCACGCGCGCGCCGCTACGCGCCGTCCATCGTTTTCATCGACGAAATCGACGCCATCGGTCGCGCGCGCGGAGGCTCCAATTCCGCGCACGGCGAGGAGATGGCGCTCAACGCGCTCCTCACGGAACTCGACGGCTTTTCCAACGCCGGCTCGAAACGCCCCGTCTTCGTGCTGGCCGCGACGAATTTTGAAATCGAGGAAGGCCAGCGCGGCATCGGCACGCTCGACGCCGCGCTCGTCCGCCGCTTCGACCGGAAAATCCGCGTGGACCTGCCCGCGAAGGAAGACCGGAAACAATACCTCGCCATGAAGCTGGCGAAGGAGAAACAGAGCGAAGTCACGGAAACCTCGCTGACGGCGATGGCAAACCGCACCGCCGGCATGAGCCTCGCCGACATCGAGGGCGTGCTCGCCACCGCGGCCCGCCTCGCCGCCAAACGTCAGGCCGCGCTCACCGACGCCATACTGGAAGAGGCGCTCGAGCTGTCCCGCTTTGGCGAACGCAAAGACTGGGGCGTCGCCTACATGGAACGCGTTGCCCGTCACGAAGCCGGCCACGCCGTCATGAGCGCCCTAGCCGGCCGCATGCCTTCCTACCTGACAATCGTCGCGCGCGGAAGCCACGGCGGCTACATGGAGTATGCGGAGGCCGCGGAAACGCCCTTGCAGACAAAGGACGACCTCACCGCGCGCATCCGCGTCACGCTGGGCGGACGCGCCGCCGAGATGATTTGCTACGGCGTCCGCGACGGCCTGAGCAGCGGCGCCTCGGACGACCTGCGCAAAGCCACCCGGATCGCCCGCGCCATTGTCTGCGAATACGGCATGGACGACGAAATCGGCCTCATCTCGCTGACGCCCGAGGAAACCGCCTCCGGCCCGCTCGCCGGCCAGGTTTCCCGAAACATCTCCAAACTCCTGCGCGACGAGATGTCCAAAACCGTGGAAAAACTCACGGCGGAGCGCCGCATGCTCGACAAACTGGTCGCCGCGCTGTTGGAAAAAAACAAACTCACCCGGGACGAACTCGTGGCCATACTGGGACGCAAACATCGCCGCGGCAGTTGAAAAAAAACACATTTTACACCGATGTTACGCGGCAGCCAGTTTTTGGCAGGGCCTGACCTTGTGTCAGGCCGCGCGCGCTGCCCTGGCTGCTTTGCACGCTGCGCAACATCAGTTCCCCATACGGAAAACCGCCCTCTCCGAAGGCGGATCGCCCCGCCCAAACAATGGCCGCGACACTTTTGGAAATACCTTAACTCCTATCGCTTGCGTTTACATCATTGAAAATACTCTGATTATTCTTTCTTGCATCGTCAAAAGGGTTGCTTATTGTTCACTCACGATGCAATGCAGCTTTTTAATCTCCTTTCACTTGTGTATCCCACGCGAAGGCGCCAAAACCATACGGCGCCCGCACCCTTTTGCCGGCGGCATGGATTCGCCATGCGCAACCAATGCCAATCCTGACAATGCCTGATTCGGATTTAATACTCTCATGAACATTATAATACTGGAAGGTGAAGACCAGCGGCTCTACACCATGGTCGCCCGCCTTGTGATGGACGAGGAAGTGCTGGCCTACAATCTGAACTATCCCTTCAAGACATCGCCCGATTACCTGTGGTTCATCGCCGCGGACAAGGACACTGTCCTCGGTTTCATGCCCGTGAAAAAGGATCAGGACAAAAGCAAGGCAAAAATAAACAATTATTATGTGGCGGATGACGACGGCGATGTCCTCTCCGCGCTGCTGGAGGAAGTCATCCAGGAACTTTCGAAAGACTATGAAATCGAGTCAGTCACGCAACTCCGGCATGTTCCTGATTTTGAAAGAAACGGATTCACGGTCATGCTTTACTGGACAAGATATGCAAAAATGAGACTATCGCGGGATGAAAAATAACGTCTACGAGCTGGCCAGGCAAAGGCTGGAAGTGGTGTTCAACGAATTTGACAACGTCTACGTCTCCTTCTCCGGCGGCAAGGACAGCGGCGTGCTGCTCAACCTTTGCATACAATATATAAAGGAGCATAATTTAAAAAGAAAGATCGGCGTCTTTCACATGGATTATGAAGTGCAATACGATGCGACAATCAAATATATTGACAGGGTATTGCGTGAAAATCCCGACATTATTGAAGTATACCGGGTCTGCGTCCCCTTCAAGGTGACCACCTGCACGTCGATGCACCAGACCTACTGGCGCCCGTGGGATGAAGCCTGCGCGGACTTCTGGGTAAGGGACATGCCCGCCGACAGCTATAAAAAAGAGGACTTCGCTTTCTACAGTCATGAAATATGGGACTACGATTTTTACATCATTTTCTCCCAGTGGTACCATCTGTTGAAAAAAGCGCAAAAAACCTGCTGCCTGGTCGGAATACGCACCCAGGAAAGCTCCAGTCGCTGGCGGACGATACATGGCAACAAAAGATGTTACATGTATAATGATATAAAATGGACAAAGCAGGTTTCGGATAACATTTTCAACGCCTACATAATATATGACTGGCTGACGGCGGACGTATGGACGGCAAATGGCCGCTTTGGCTGGGATTACAACCGGCTGTATGACCTGTATTATCAGGCGGGTGTGTCCTTGGAAAAGCAGAGGGTCGCCAGTCCCTTCCTTCTGGCGGCGCAGGACAGTCTCCGGCTTTACAAAGCCATCGATCCGGACATGTGGGGGAAAATGATATCGCGCGTAAATGGCGTCAACTTTACCGCCCTCTACGGGCACACAAGCGCCGTCGCAAAAAAGAAAGTCAAGCCGCCGCCGGGATATACATGGGAGAAATACATGCACTTCCTCCTGTCCACCCTGCCGCAGGAGGCGCGCGACAACTACCTGCAAAAACTCTCCGTGAGCATCAATTTCTGGCGCAGGCGGGGCGGGTGTTTGCCGGAGGAGACGATAAAAAGACTGCAAGCCAGCGGTGTCGAGATCGAGGTGTTGCCCCGGTCGAATTATCACACCCCAAAACGCCCGGTCCGGATGGAATATCTGGACGATATAAACGTTCCCGGCTTCAAGGACCTTCCGACTTTCAAGCGAATGTGCATGTGTATTCTCAGGAATGACCACCTGTGTAAATTCATGGGCTTTGCCATGACAAAAAAGGAAATTGAGAACCGGCAGAAAATCATGGAATTTTATCAAGCTCTGACACATGGATGATCAGCAAAAATACATCAGCCCGGTATATACCGTGAAAGCGGTGCCGGTGGAGAAAATACAGGCGAACGCGTATAACCCGAACATTGTAGCCCCGCCTGAAATGGCGCTTCTTGAATTGTCGATATGGGAGGATGGGTATACCATGCCATGTGTCTGTTATTATCTTCCAAATGAGGACATGTATGAGCTGGTGGATGGCTATCACCGGTATAAGGTCCTGAAAACATCAAAACGCATCCATGACCGTGAGGGTGGATGTCTGCCGGTGGCCGTTATAAACAAGGACCTGGCGAATCGCATGGCCTCGACGATAAGGCACAATCGCGCCCGTGGCACCCACAGTATAGAATTGATGACCAACATTGTGGCCGAACTCAAAAAAGTGGGCACGAGTGATGAGTGGATCTTGCGAGAGATAGGCATGGACAAGGACGAACTGCTCCGCTTCAAACAAATCTCAGGTCTGGCCGCCCTCTTTGCCGACAGGCAATTCAGCGTCCCCAAAACGTGACCCCGCCGGCCCGCCAGCCCAGTTTCCGTTGGCCGCCCCCTCTTCGGCCGGCCCTTTCGTTAATTGGACGTGATTAGAGAAACGCTGCGAGCGGCAAGGTGGCTTAAAGTCAGGAATGTTACGCTCGAACGTATCCAAACCCTTTTCTTCGCAAAATCCTTAACGGAAAACACCACCACACGCATCTACCCAAAATCATGATCTCACCGAGAACAGTGCTCCTCGCTGCAACGGCCCTCCTTTCCATCGCAATCAGCGCCCGCGTCCACGCGCAGCCCGCCGCGTCGCAAGCGAACACGTTCACCAACCCCATCGCCACCGGCGCGGACCCGTGGATCGTCCGGCACGGCGGCGCGTATTACTGGTGCCAGACGCAAAACGACCTCGGCGTCGCCATCTGCAAATCCGGCACACCCGCCTCGCTCGGCGCGCGCCACGTCGTCTGGCGCGCCCCCGCCACCGGCCCCCACTCAAAACAAGTCTGGGCGCCCGAATTGCATTTCCTCGACGGACGCTGGTATGTCTATGCCGCCTCCTCCGACGGCAACAACGCCAGCCACCGCATGATCGTCCTCGAATCCGCGACCGCTGATCCGCTCAGCGAATACACCTTTAAGGCCGAACTCTACACCGGCGACCGCATCGCCACCAAGAAACGCAACCGCTGGGCCATCGACGGCACCGTCCTCACCCACCGGGGCAAACGCTACTTCATCTGGTCCGGCTGGAAAGACAGCCGCGATGAACAATGGCTTTACATTGCACCCATGAGCAATCCGTGGACAGTCTCCGGCAATCGCGTCCGCCTCTGCAACAACGACGACTACCTCTGGGAACGCGTCAACGAAAACACCAAGGGCCGCGGCCTCAACGAAGGCCCGCAAATCCTCCGGCACGGCGACCGCACCTTCCTCATCTATTCCGCCAGCGGCTCATGGCAGGCCAGCTACAAAATGGGACTCCTCGAACTCATCGGCGGCGATCCCCTCGCACCCGGCGCGTGGCGCAAGCATCCGAAACCCATCTTCGCTCCCACCCAAAAAACCTGGGGAGTCGGCCACGCCTCCTTCACCAAATCGCCCGACGGCGCCGAGGACTGGATTGTCTATCACGCCAAACTAAAACGCGCCAACGGCTGGCAGCGCGGCATTTTTGTGCAACCCTTCACGTGGACCGCCGACGGCCTCCCCAACTTCGGCACACCCGTCCCGCCCGGCATGCCGGTTCCCATGCCCTCCAACAATCCCGCCCCCACCGCAACACGCACCGCGCCGACGCAGACCACGAACTGATACAAAACACACTGTGAAAAAACCGAAATCCGCGACTGAGTGAAGGCAATGCGAAGGTCTTGTTCCAATTCTACTTTGTTAATTGGTGTTACGCAGCCCGCAGGGCCTGACCTTGTGTCAGGCCGCGAATTACCTATATGGCCTCCTTCGCGAGTGCGGCCTGACACAAGGTCAGGCCTTGCGAAAACTGCCGGCTGCGTAACATCAGTTTGTTAATTGATGTTACGCGAAAGCCAGTTTGTTAATATTCCCCGCTATTTTGAGCGATAGCACCGGGTCGAACTGCAAGCCGGAGGTTTGCCAGAAATAACCTTTAACCCTTGAATTGCCCTCCAATTCGCACGCCCGCTCCAATTTATGCTGACACAAGCCAGGCGGGCGCATTTATTGAATCGCATGGATATCAGTTCCTTCTGGTGGTTATTCCTCATTCCATTGCTCTTCGTGCTCCTGCAAGCAGTCCGTTATTATCAGGCGATACGACTCCTGCGAAGCATGAGATTCGACAGCGCATACAACGATCCCATTCCCGAACAGGACATGCCGCGTTGGTTGATTGAAACCGCGCAGCCACAGGTGGCCGCACTCGAAGCGGAAGGGTTTTGCCAGCGCCAGGGCATCAACATGTCGCTCGAAAACGGACCCGACATCGCAATGCCCGTGCTCACCTGCATAAGTCCGGGCGAAGGAATCGGCGCGCTGCTCTGCCTGCGCACATTCGAAACCAATCGCGAAGACTGCCGTCTGCTGCTTGTCAGCCGGCTCTCCGATGGACGCGTGCTGCAAACCATGAATGTCGATCAATTCGAAATTCTTCATAATCGTCCCGAAGTTGAAAACGACGTATTCCTCGATGCCGCGCCACCCGACCTCCTGCGCCGCCATCGCGAACACCTCGCAGCCGCGATCCGGCAAGGCGCACAAGTCCGCCCCATCGAAAACCCGGCCGCCCTTGTCGAACTGCTCCAAAACATGCAGGCCGAAGGCGAGGCGGCGTTGCGCGCATCCGGCAAAGCGTACACCGACTCCGACGGCGCGCTGCGCCTGCGCCTCCCAACATGTTTTGCGATCTCACCCCGGCTGTTGCGCCGCGCCGCTGCCGCCGCAAAAAACGCACGACTCCCCTCCCCCACCCCGCCGCCGCTCATAAACCCGGAGTCACAGGCGGAAAAAGACTGGTTCCTCTACGAACTCGAGCAAAAGCTGAAACGCAACAGCAGCGCCTCGCGGTTTCCAAAGCTCATCGTCATGCTCGGCTCGCTCGCCCTGTTCGTGACCGCGCTGCGCTGGTCGGTGTCGTGGGAAACCGCGCTCGTGATCGTCATCGCGCTCACGTTCCACGAATGCGGCCACCTGCTCGGCATGAAACTCTGCGGCTACCGTGACACACAACTCCTCTTCCTGCCTTTCTTCGGCGGCGCCGCCGTCGCGCACGACCCGCTCGTGCTCCCCCCGTGGAAACATCTCGTCATCCTCTTCCTCGGACCGCTGCCCGGCATCTTCGCCGGCATCGCCATGCTCCTGATCGCCCCGCTCGACGGCGCGCCCGAATGGCTGCGCGAAACAGGACTGATGGTCATCGTCTTCAACGCCTTCAACCTGCTGCCAATCCTGCCCCTCGACGGCGGCCAAATCGTCGACGTGGCGCTTGTGTCCCGCGCGCCGCGCCTGCGCGCCATCTTCACCGCCATAAGCGGCCTCGCCCTCATTGTCGCCGGTCTCGGACTCGGCGGCGCATTTCTCATCGCCCTGCTGGGCTTCCTCATGCTCGTCCGCGTGCCCAACGAGTGGAGAAACGGCAGCCTCGTCATCCGCCTCCGCAAGGAACTGCCGCCCGGAACCGGTGAAAAAACCGTCGCATGCAGCGTCATCGCCGCGCTTCGCGCCCCCGGTTGGAAACAATTCCAACTCATCCAAAAACTCGAACTCGCCCGCGCATTGCAGGAACGCATACGCCGCCCGAAACCCGGCATCGGAGCCATCGTTTTTGCGCTGCTCTGCTACACCAGCCCGCTCTGGCTCGGCGTGCCCGTCGCA
>JAISGL010000384.1 GCA_031263125.1 Opitutaceae bacterium
TGAAGTGGTTTTAGACTTCTTGAGAATGAGACTGAGATTCCGTAGCGCAAGCCTTTTTTGAATAAATTTTCAGTTTCTGCGATATTTTTGTGCGTTTCCAAAATAGAATTAGTACCTCATAACGCACCTTTTTTCGGATTAAAGCACTGTAGGATTCGCCAATAAAATAATGCGAATCTTCATATATTATGGGATAATTGGGCATTTTAAATAACGGATGTTACGCAGCCGGCAGATTTTGTAGGGCCTGACCTTGTGTCAGGCCGTGCTCGCGAAAGAGGCCACATTGATAATTCACGGCCTGACACAAGGTCAGGCCCTACGCGCCGCGTAACATCCGTTACATAAGACGATCAAATGGCTGGCGTGGCGGAAACGGCGCGGGTTGTTGCATTGGCCGGGGCGGTATCGGTCGGGGCGGAGGCGGGGGAGCCGTTTATGGTGACGTTTTGGAAACGGAGGTTTTTCACGCCGGCGCCTGTTCTGAGACGGTCGTTGCGCAGGGTCAGGTTGATGTTTTCGAAGAGGATGCCGTCAATCTCGGTCTGGCCGGGGGTGCCTTCGATGATGCCGAAATTTCCACGACGGCCACTGACTCCGGAAATCGTGATGTTGCGCACCGTCGAACGCGGCGGCGGCTGGTCCTTGAGGTCGAAATATTGCATCCAGGGACGGATCGAGATGAAGGAGCCGTTTTCGTTTTCCAGGACAATGTTGCGATAGTGGATGTTTTCGTAGGTCTGCGGCGTGTCGGGGCGGAGCTTGAACGTGAGGACCGCCGAGGAGCTGGTCACGCGGCAGTTTTCAACGACGACGTCGCGCACGACGGTCGCCTCGCTGCCGAGCGTGACGGCGGGGCCGCGCTTGAAATCGCAATCGCATACGCGGATGCGCTCCACCGGCGGGCTTGCGGTGTCCTCGAGCGCGAGCGGGCCTTTGGTGCCTTTGAGCGCAATGCAGTCGTCGGTGACGGAAAATGTGCAGCTTTCGATGAGCACGTCCTGCGAGCTGTCCACGTCGATTCCGTCGGTGCTGGGCGCCTGCCGGTAGTCGTCGGGCACGAGGAAGCGGACGTGGCGCACGACGACGCCTTTGTTAAGGTAAAGGTGACAGTTCCAGAATTGGGAATCCTTGAACGTGATGCCTTCGATGAGCACGTCGCGCGACTCGGCGATGAACGCGAGGCGCGCGCGCGGGATGCCCATGTTGGGGAAATTGCGCTGGTCGGGCGCGGCGCGGCGGCGCGTCCAAAACTCGTCCCAGATTTTGCGTCCGTCGCCGTCGAGCGTGCCTTCGCCGGTGATGCACAGGCCGTCGCAGCCCACGGCGTTGATGAGCGCGGGCGTGTAATCGACCGGCTTGCCTTCGAGGCGCGTGCGGCGGTTGGGGAAATGCGACATGTCGGTCGTGGCGCGGAGGACGGCGTCTTTTTCGAGGTGCAGGTTCACGCCGGGTTTGAGGTCGAGCGCGCCGCTGACAAACACGCCGCGCGGCACGACGACGGCGCCGCCGCCGGAGGAGGCGAGGCGGTCAATCGTGGTCTGGATGGCTGCGGTGTTGATCGTCGCGCCGTCGGCGACGGCGCCGGTTTCGGTGATGGAGAGGCGGCGCGCGGAGGCGGAAGCGCGCGTGGAGGCGCGTGTGGAAGCGGTGGCGCGCGTGGGGGCGGAGCGTGGCGCATCCGGCGCGGGTGTGAAGCGCTCCAGCGGCGTCAGCGTCACGGGGCCGAGCAGGCCGGAGTCGCGCGGCGTCCAGGCAGCGGCGGTGAAATTTCCGTCGGGGCCGCGGTTTTTCGCGATGCGCGCCGGGTAATTGGTGTTGTGGAATTTTTTCCAGCCTGGGTCGCGCCGGTCGAGGTCGGCGATGCGGTTTGCGGCGAGATTTGTCACGGTGATTTCGAGGGTGTTGTGCGCGGCGAGCTGGCCGTCGGTGAGCGTGAGCTGGAACGGCGGCGCGAACAGCACGGCGAGTTCGCGGCCGTTGAGCGTCACGCGCGCGCTTTCCGCGACCTTGCCGAGGTCGAGCCGCCACGCGGCGGCGCGGGCGGACGGGCGCGCGAAGGTGATGCGGTAGACGGCGGCGCCGGAGAACGCCTGGTAGTCCGCGCCGTCGAATTTTGTCCACGATTTCAGTTCCGTCATTTTTTGCGGCGCGGGCAGGGTCGGGCCGCCGGCGGTGAAACGCAGTTCCCATTCGCCAGTGAGCGGCGCAGGCGCGGACGCGGTTTTGCCGGCGGTTTCGGCTGGCGTTTTCCAGTAGGGGAAACCGGGGGCGCTGGCGCTGGCATTGGCGCTGACACTGACACTGGCACTGGCATTGCCGTTGGCGCTGGCGTTGCTGTTGGCGTTGGCGTCACCGGCTGACGTTGACGTTGACGTTGGCGTTGACGTCGCGGATGTCGTGGGTGTCGCGGATGTCGTGAATGTTTTCACGATCACCGATTCGGCGGGCGCGAGTTGCAGATAAACTTCGGGCTGGCCGTCGGCGCCGGTGCGCAGCGCGGCAAGGCCGCGTTCGGCGCGCATGGGATCGAAGAGCGCGGCGGCGCGGGTGTTCGCGCCCGCGTGCAACGGCACCCAGCCTTCGAATGCGGCCTCGTTGCGGTTGAGGAGGAAATAAGTGGAGCCGTTGTCGTGGGAGCGCCGCTCGAAATGCAGCCCGCGGTCAACGAGTGTCTCGCGCGCGACGCCGGCGCGGGCGAGCAGCTTTTCCAAATCTTCCAAACCGTCGCCGGACAGGCCGCCGAGCAGGACGCGTCCCTGCGCTTTGTCCGGGGAGGATGCCGTCGCGATGCCGCGCAATGCCGCGATGCTTGCGGTGTAATCCGCGCGGCGCGTTTCGAGTTGTCCGAGTCCGGGCACGTCATCGGGGAAGTTTTTGAGGAACACGATGGTCGCGCCGGATTCGGCGAGGCGGCGGAGATGGCGGAGCGTTTCGGGCGGCATGAGTTTTGTCTCCGGCACGAGCACGATTTGGTGGCGGGCGCCGCCGGCGGTCACGAGCGCGCCGTCGCGCACTTGCACACCGGCGAGCAGGCGGTCGGTGATGAAGTCGAACGTGTAGCCGAGATCGAGGAGTTGTTGCGCGGTGTCGTGCGCGGAGTCCGGGTGGCCGGAGGAGGAAAAGTGCGGCATGGCGCGGTTGTCGCGTTGCGACCAGATGTCCCGAATCGGGTGGCCGCGTTGCGACCAGATGTCGTGGATCGGGTAGTAGAACAGGATGTCGTTGCGCGGTTTGCCGGCTTGCAGGAAGGACTGCGCGCGCGCGACGTAGTTGTTGAGCGCGGCGAAGTCGGCCCAGAGCGGATTCGCGGGGGTCAGTTCGACCGAGGCGTAGAACAGGTGCCCCGGCCACGGCTCGCCCGGCGGGGAAAACGCGGTGCCGTGGTAGCAATTAAAATTCACGCCGCCGAGGAACATGAGGTCGACGCGCCGCTTGATGTCACCGAGCGTCGAGACCCAATGCTCACCGAGCCACGTGGCCGTCTCGGCGCCGGTCAGCGGACTGCCGGTCACGTGCGCGGCGGACGAGGCGAGTTTCATGCCGACGATGTTCTCGCCCTCGGTTTCGGGGATGCCGCTTGCCGCGTAGAGGTCGATGATGTTGGCGGGCGAGCCGTGCGCCTGGTTGCGAATGATGGCGTTGTGCGACGCGGCCCATTTTGCCCACGGCACGGTGAACTCGTCGAGCAGGAGATCGGAAATCGTCTCGCGATGGTCGGACATTACGCGGACGTTTTTTTCGGGAGTGTCCCTGCCAAAAAACGCGGGCAACTCGTCGCGCAAATCGTAACCGCGGCGGCGCGCGAACTCGTCGAAGAAGCGCGGCGTCCAGTTGGATTCGCCGGCGGCGTCGTCGACTTCGTAGGAGTCGTTGAAGTAGGCGCGCAGGCGGTTGGCGCGTCCGCCGATTCCCGCGTAGGCGTCGTCGAAACGCTTCAGGTATTTCGCGAGCGATGCGGACGAGAAGTGGTCGATCACGTCGCCTTCGCCACCGGGGCCGGCGCGCTCGACCTGTTTGCCGTGCCAGCCGAGGAACACGGCGTAGAGCGTCCAGTCGCCGCCGCCGGACGGCGCGGTCCAGTCGAGTTTGCCTGACGACGCGTCGACTTTGTCGGTGAGGTCGAGCTTTTGTTGTTGTCCGCCCGGCGCCGCCGTTTCCGGGTATGCGACGAGCGCCTGCAATTGCAGTTGTCGCGGGAAGCGCACCTGGTCGAGCGCGAGGTCCTGGAGGCTGGCGTTGGAGGCGACGGGGTCCGTCAGCTCGGAAATGTCGACGCGGCGCCGGCCCGCCACGCGCACGAGCGGACGGTCGGTGGCGGCGACGGTTTCCGCGAGGGACGCGCCGCTTTTCACCGTGTAGGTTTTGGTGACGACGTGGCGCGCGGCGTCCTGCGGGCCGACCCACGGGCCGCCGAAAGGCCAGCCGTTGCCCGTGGCCATGTCGACGCCGAGGTCGAGCCGCCGCGCCTCGTCGAGCACGTGGTCAAGCAGGTCCATCCACTGCGGCGAGAGGTATTGCGTGAAACGATTTTCTTCGCCGCGCACGCCGTAGATGGGCGTGATCTCAAGGCCGCCGAGTCCGGCGCTGGCGTATTTTTCCATCTCGGAGGAAAAATCCTGCTTCGTGCCGATGGAGCCGAGCCACCACCAACGCGTCCACGGTTTGGTTTGCGAGGTGATTTCGGGCCAGTCGAGTTCGGAGGAGGAGGCGGCGGCGCGCGAGGATGTCGTTGCGAACGGAAGCGCGGCGAGCGCGCCGAGAAAAATCGCGGCGAGTATCGCGCGCGATGAGGAGGTGCGAAGAGTGCGGAGGATGCGGATGATGTTGTGTGGCATTTTGGAAAAAGGTGGAATTTTGGGAAAGGTGGAGGATGGGAAAGGTGGAGGATTGGAGATGGGAAAAGTGGAGGACAGGAGAGATGGAAGATGGGAAAGGTGGAGGGAAAAATGGAGGATGGGAGAGATGGAGGATGGGAGAGATGGAAGATGGGAGCGCCGATGTTTCGCGAACGGTATTCATGCCATCCGGCGGCGAGCCAGACTTGTGCTCATCGGACTGTAAGATGACAAAGCGCCGCTTGCTCCGTGTGCGGGGAGTCGCGGCGCGAAATCGCGGGGAGGTCGGATTTTTCCCAGAGGTCGCGGAGAGAGCATAACGCTGCTCCGCCGCAACCAAAGGTGGAGTGATTTTTAATTAACCACGGAGGACACTGAGAGAATTTTTAACCGCAGATGGACACAGATAAACGCAGATGTCGGAATTGTTGGCGGGGGTTTATCCGGCGGATTATGCTGATTGGTTTTCGTAATCTTTGGTTTTTGAAATGATTGGTTTG
>JAISGL010000344.1 GCA_031263125.1 Opitutaceae bacterium
GGACAGGGCATGCCGCCAATTCTGGAGTAGAGCGGGCGTCCCGACCGCTGACGGCGAAGCCGCCGGATCGAGTAGCACGGGCATCTTGCCCGTGGACGGCGCGAAGCGCCGCCCCCCATGCAACCATGCCAACTCCGACGCGGGCGAGACGCCCGCGCTACTCCCGGAACGCGGGCAAGATGCCCGCGCTACTTCCGGAACACGCGCGAGACGCCCGTGCCACAGCGTCTTGCTTGTACAGTTTTTGAGATGCACCCGGGTCCCGGCCGATGCAATTGCGAAAGGTGGCAATCGAGTGAGAGACCCGAAGCAGAGGCGAAGAGAGAGCGCCGAAGGGCGCAAAAACGGCGAAGCCGTTTCCTAATGAAGACAGGGTTGCGACGCAGTTGCTACCTTGGGAAAAGGGGAAAAGATTGTCACAACCTCGAAGAGGTTGCCTGGGATTGAACCGCCGAATCGCGAGTGATTTAAGGCAATGTTATCAGGCATCAGGCAACCCCGTTGGGGTTGTGGGATTATTATCGGATTTCCCAAGGCAGGCGACGTTGTCGCCAGCCTTGGGCTGTACTAGGCAACGGCTTCGCCGTAGCTACCTGCCGCAATTATATCCGGTTTCGTCCGGTTTGATGAGGGGCGGGAGTGGCAGGTTTTGTCACTTTCCGCTGCTCCTGCCTGCTCTGCCACACTCACGCGGGACGCCCGACAAAAGAGGGGGATTACGGGGGGATTTTGTTGAATGTGGGGCGCACAGGGTGTTTTCTGGCGCATACCCATAATGTACTTTTTTGTCATAGGTCTCCTCGTCGGTGCGCTCACGGTGTTTTTGTTTTATTACCGCGCGCGGCGGGAGCTTTCACGCGTGGATGAGGAGCGGCAGATCGTTTCGCAGGAAACACAGATCGTGGTGGAGTTCATGCATCACATGGCCGAGGCGATGGCGGATAATCCGCGTCGCGAATCGCTTTACCAGCGGATCGTGCATGCGTCGATTTTGTGCACGGGGGCGTTGAGCGCGTGCATTTTCGAGCGCACGGCGGATGGCTTGATGCGCGGGGCGGCGGTCGAGGGGCTGTTCCCGCCACACAGGCCGCTGGCGGATTCGGGGCGGGCAAAAATCACGTCGCGCGCGAAATTCATCGAACAGGTTTTGAAGGCGGAGACGTTTCCGATGGGCGAGGGCGTTGTCGGGCGCGTGGCGCAGACGGGGCGCGGGGAATTGATTCCGGACGCAAAGGCCGATCCGCGCATCGTGCGGCATGATGATCCGGCGCTGGAGGTGCGTTCGATCATCGCGGTGCCGGTGACGTTTGGGGACCGGTTTTTCGGCGTGCTGGCGGTGACGAATCCGGCGGGGAGCCATCCGTTCAGCGAGACGGATTTTTCCCTGGTGCAATCGCTCGCGGAACAGGCGGCGCTGGCGTTGCACAACGCGGATTCGATCAATTTTCAGATTGAGAAAAAGCAGCTCGATTTGGATTTGTCGCTCGCGAGCAGCATCCAGCAGATGCTGTTGCCGAGGGGCGCGCCGCGGATCGCGGGGTTCGACATTGATACGCGTTACTCGCCGGCGCAGAAGGTGGGCGGGGATTTTTTTGACTTGTTCGTGCTTTCGGAAACGAAGCTCGGGGTGGCGGTGGGCGATGTGTCGGGCAAGGGTGTGTCGGCTTCGCTGCTGATGGCGATTTGCCGCACGAATCTGAGGCAGATCGCGCCGCGTTTTGAGTCGCCGGCGCGCGTGCTCGTGGAGCTTAACCATGTGTTGGGCGAGGATATTCAGCAGGGGCTTTATGTGACGATGGTGTTTGCGATCATCGACACGGAATACAATGAGGTGACGTTTGCGCGCGCGGGGCACGAGTTGCCGTTTTTCGCGAGGACGGATCGCGCGGACGGGCGTTTCAGGGGCGAGTTTGCCGGTTCCGAGGGCATGCCGATCGGCATGGTGGAGGAGGAGTTTTTTGCGGAGATCATCAAGGACCAGCGTGGGCCGCTTATGCGCGGGGAGTCGCTCGTGCTTTACACGGACGGGATCACCGAGATGCCGAACGAGACGGGCAAGGAGTTTTCCGGAGCGCGGCTGGCGGATGCGATCCGCGCCTCGTACGCGCGCAGTGCGAAGGATATCAACGATTATATTCTCGAAAGCGTGACGCAGTTCGCGGGCGAGGCGAAGCAGCGCGATGATTACACGCTGGTGACGATCAAGCGCACTTGAAGGGGGAGGCGCGTGCGGCGGGGCGAGGGGGAGGGAAGGGGCGAGGGCGAGGGAGGGGGTATCGGGCTGAGCGGACGGATCTGGCTGATCTGGCTGATCGGACGGAGCGGGCTGATCTGGCTGAGCGGACTGATCAGACTGAGCCGACGGCTCTCGCGCGGGGAAAAGCTATGCGACTTTTTGCTGGCGGGGGGCGCTGGCGCGGAGCTTGAGTTGGGGGTGGCGGCTGCCGGCGACGGCGGCGGTGTCGATCACCACTTCGGCAATGTCCTCGCGTTGCGGGATGTCGAACATCACGTCGAGCATGAGGTTTTCCATGATCGAGCGGAGGGCGCGCGCGCCGGTTTTCAGTTCGATGGCTTTGCGGGCAATGGCTTTCACGGCGTCGGGGGTGAAGCGCAATTTCACGCCGTCCATGGCGAAGAGTTTGGTGTATTGCCGGATGATGGCGTTCTTCGTGCAGAGGAGAATTTTTTCGAGGTCTTCAACTTGCAGGTGGTCGAGCACGGAGACGACGGGGAGGCGTCCGACAAACTCGGGGATCATGCCAAAGCGCACGAGGTCGTCGGGCGCGATTTGCCGCATGAGTTGTTCGGGGGAGAGGGCGGCGGTTTTTTGCTGCTGGATCGCGGAGTAGCCGACGGTGGAGGCGCCGACTGCGCGGCGGCGCACAATCTGGTCGATGCCGACGAAGGCGCCGCCGCAGATGAAGAGGATGTCGGTGGTGTTGACGTGGATGTTTTCCTGGCCGGGGTGTTTGCGTCCGCCGTGGGGCGGGACGGTGCAGATGGTGCCTTCGAGGATTTTGAGGAGGGCTTGCTGCACGCCTTCGCCGGAGACGTCGCGCGTGATGGAGGCGCTTTCGGACTTGCGGCCAATCTTGTCGATTTCGTCGATGTAGATGATGCCGCGCTCGGCTTTTTTCACGTCGTAGTCGGCGGCTTTGAGGAGGCGGTGCACGACGTTTTCAACGTCGTCGCCAACGTAGCCGGCCTCGGTGAGCGTGGTGGCGTCGGCGATGGCGAAGGGGACGGCGAGCACGCGCGCGAGGGTGCGGGCGAGGAAGGTTTTGCCGGAGCCGGTGGGGCCCATGAGCAGGATGTTGCTTTTTTCAATCTCGACGGCGCGGAGTTCCGGGGAGAGCGGGTGTTGCGATTTGGCGGAGGGCGCCAGGTTGTTTTGGAGGCGCTTGTAGTGATTGTAGACGGCGACGGAGAGGACTTTTTTGGCGTGCTCCTGGCCGATGACGTGTTCGTCGAGCGCCTGCTTGAGGGCGGCGGGTTTGATGAGGCGGATGGGCGGGGTGGGCGGGGGCGAGGCGGCGAGGAGTGCGGCGACTTCGGTGGTGGGCGCGGCGAAGATGTACGGGGGCGGTGTGATGCCGCGTTCGATCAGGGTCTCGCAGAGGGCCACGCATTTTTCGCAGATGAAGACGCCGGGGCCGGAGATGAGCTTGCGCACTTCCGCATGCGATTTGCCGCAGAAGGAGCATTGGGTGAGACGTGCCGGTTTTGCCATGATTGCACAGTGTGTCTGCGAATGCGTTTGTGTCGAGGAGCGAGTGTTTTCTTTGCGATTCGTTTAACTGAACACTTGCCCATCCGGGCCAGGCGGTGGCAGTTTCTGGCCATCCGATATCCGACATTCGACATGACAACTCCAACAGCCCGTTTTCTTACCATCGTCCTCGCTGGTTTCTCGCTCGCATTGCTGCCGTTTTCCGGGTGCTCCACGCACAAGGAATACGTCCCCGAAACCGATCCCAATGCGCCGCCTCCGCCCACGATGCAGGGTTACGGCGAATTTTTTGACGGCAAGCTGCTCGTCGAGGCGAGTCTCGGGCGCGGCTTCCGCATGCGTCCGGGTAGAATGCGCGAAATGGCAAACCGCCAGGGCCGCGGTGATGAGAATCCTTTTTCCGATGTGTATTATATCGATGGCCAGGACGAGGTGGAGGACCAGTATTTTATCCCGCGCATGAACAACAGCACGCTGCCGCCGCTCGCGCTCCGTCTGCGCGTGACCAACCAGTTGCAGGAGCCGGTCGAGGTGGAGTTTCTCGAATGCAATTCGCTGCTCGGCAATTTCGCGGTGCGTCCCGAAAAAATCACCATCGCCGCGGGTGAGACCGGCGCGCCTGATCCGATGACGTCGCTGCTCGGTTTGTCGGATGGAGAGTTTCAACTGAAGGTCGGCCTCAAGGTCGGCGTCGCGCAGGAAACAAAGATAGTGATGATGCACGTCATCAAGGACGCAAAGGAGGCCGTGGTGGATAAGGACGGCAATTTGATCACTCCCGGAAAAGGCAGGCGGCGCCCGCCGCCGCCGCCAAAATAAAACCCGCCCGCGGCGGGAAATTTCAGATTTCAAAACTGATGTTACGCAGCTCGCGGGGCCTGACCTTGTTCAAGGCCGCGAATTACCAGCTGATATTACGCAGCCGGCCATTCCTGGGAGCGCGGGCATCCCTGCCCGCGAAACGCCGTGCGCCCGCTTGGTGTCTTTCAAACACGCATCGCGGGCAAAGA
>JAISGL010000402.1 GCA_031263125.1 Opitutaceae bacterium
GCGCCCCAATCCAAAATCGAGAATCCAAAATCCAAAATCTCCCCCACGGTGGTTCTCTACGACCGCAAAGCCGGCCAATTCCAATACCTCCGCCCCGACGCCGCCGGCCTCTATCAAATCACCGACACCGCCCCCGCCGGCAAAATCGACGTCACCGGCGCCGAAGTCCTCCCCGCGACCAACGAAGCCTTCATCTTTGGACGCGACCGCTTCTGGTGGATGCCCCTCGACCAGCGCGACCTCACCCCCGTCACGCTCTCCACGCACACGACGGACCTCCCCAACATCAGTTATGCCGACATCATTGCCGGCGACCTCGACAACGACGGCCAGCCTGAAATCATCTGTGTGGACCCCGTGAAGAACCTGTTGGAAATCCTGCATCGCGACGCCGGTGGTGTGCGCTGGGAAAGCCTGATGCACTTCAAAGTTTTTGAAATTGACCAGCACTACCAAGGCCGGCGAGGCACCCCATTGGAACCCCGCGAAACCGTGATCGCCAACCTCACCGCCGATCCCAGTGGCAAAAAGTCGATCCTCCTCCTCGTCCACGACCGCGTACTCATTTACCCGCAGCAATAAGCCCGGAACGAAGCCACAAAAAAGCCCCCCCGTCTTCAAATCCTTCCCTCAAATTGGACACATCCCAAAAAGGGACAGACTCTGTTGTCAACTCCTAAAAAAGGGACAGACAGTGCTTGCAACCATGTTGTCAAATGTTGTCAATTTCCGAGTAGTTTGAGTGCAGGCGTCCCTCCCACTCGCTGACAGCGAAACGAAGCCACCAGATCGACGTTACACGGGCTGCCAATCCGTGATTCCAAATGATTCCGGACGGATGCCCAAACCCGCGTGATCATCACGCCACAATCCTCCACATTCGCCACTTCACGAACAAGTTGCCCCCCCTCCCTGTCTTCAAAGCCTTCCTCTAAATTGGATATATCCTAAAAGAGTAAAAGAGGGACAGACTCTGTTTTGCTCTGCTCTGCTGTCAACTACGCTGTCAATTTCCAAGTAGAAGTAGTGCGAATACAGGAATACAGGCATCTCTCTCCCGCTGACAGCAAAGCCGCTGGATCGACGTGGTACGGGCTGCAATCCCGTGATTCCGGATGCTCAAACCCGTGTGATCGTCACTTCACATCACAACCGCCACTTCATTTGATGTTACGCAGACGGCAGACTTTTGTAGTGTAGTGCCTGACCTTGTGTCAGGCCGCAAATTACCTGTGTGACCTCCCACGCGGACACAGCCTGACACAAGGTCAGGCCCTGCGTGCCCTGCGCGCCGCGTAACATCAGTTCCCAAGTTGAAAACAACGCGCCAAGTGACACCAAACGCCGCGTTCAGCCATGCGCCTGTCGTCTCGGCACGCGCATGACCATGATTTCGTCCGCGCCCGCGTCCCCCCAGTCGCACACCGGTGGCAACGCCTGGGGTTGTTTGGCGCGGCGCAAACCCGCCTTGTGCCGGTTAAGCGCAATTTGCCTCGCGACAAATTCCCTGCCTCCCAACACCGCTCCCTCGGTGAAATATCGTATCCGGCATCTCAATACAGTCATCAGGGGAAGTTTTCCATTGGCGCGCACTGTTTCCTCAAAAAGCCTGTCCGGCACACGAGCTGCGCCCGTGCGAGGCATGACACCGCTACCCATGAGCATGGGCCGGTAGCAGTCCTCATGGGCGCATTTCCAAGTGCGCGCATAGTCTTCGCCGACAACCTCGATTAACCCCGCCCGCGCCTTGTTTCTGCCGGCGACCGCCTCGCTGTAACCGCAAAAACGATAATCCTTGGGGTCCTCCACAAGCCCGGCGCGCACAGGATTGAGATCGATATAAGCAGCCATTGTCCGGATGACGCGCCCGGTTGGCTGGACGAGCACGCTTTTGAAACGCTCGGCCCAAAGCGTTCCAAACCGGGCATGGGTTTTGTTGAACCAAATGGTGAAACGCTGCTTGAGCAATTTCATAAAGGCGGAGACATCGCTCATGAGAGCGAGCTGCTGCTTGCGCCACGCCCCGGCATCGGCGCCATCGGCCTTGAGCAACGCTTCAATGGCGGCGGGCGAGGCGCTTTGAAAGCGGGTCGGTTTGGGATACAGTATGCGGAAACGGCGCAAAAGCTCATCGTCGGAAACAGGAGCCTTTTTTGAACCCCTGACGAGCACATGGAAATGGTTGTCCATGACGGCGTAGGTGAGAATGGTGACGCCGCAGTAATCGGCGATTTGCCACATCTGGCGGCGGAACATTTCCTTGGCGTCCTCGTCGAAGAGGCGTTCGCCATTAACGGTGCGCGAGATGCAATGATAAACCGCATCCTCGCCGTGAATCTTTATCCGTGAGCTTCTCATGTCGCAATACAACCACCGAAAAACAAGCCCTCGTCAAGAGAAAACTTAATCTGTCCCTGCTTTATTTTGAAAAATAAATTTTTCCCAAAGATCGCAATGCAACGTTTGCGCAAAAATGAATTTTCGCTGGTCAGGCGAACGTGCGTTGCATGTAGTTACAACACGCAAAATCCACCATGACCGGACGCGAACGCTATCTTGACACCATCGAAGGCAAGCCCGTCGATTTTCTCCCGCGCATCCCCATCCTCATGCGCTACGCCGCCGAATACATCGGCTCCAACTACGGCGCGTTCACACGCGACCACCGCATCCTTGTCGAAGCCAACCAGCGCTGCGCGCAAGACTTCGGCATCGACCAGATGAACACCATGAGCGACCCGTATCGCGAAACCCAAGGCTACAGCGCCATCTGCCATTACGACCCCGAATCCGGCGTGCACATCGAAGCCCCGCCCCTCGCCAACGACGGCGGCGAACTCGACCTCTCGCAACTCCGCCCGCCCCTCGACCCCATGCAGGCCGAACGCATGCGCGACCGCATCGAAGCCGTGCGCCGCTACTGCGCCGAAAACGGCAAAACACACTCCATCATGGGTTGGGTCGAAGGCCCCGGCGCCGAGGCGGGCGACGTGCGCGGCGTCGAAAACTTCTTCATCGACCTGCTCACCGACGCCAACAACGCCGGCCAGCTCATGGACACCTGCGTCGAAATCGCGATCACGTTTGCCAAAATCCAGATCGATCTCGGAGCCGACACCATCGGCATCGGCGACGCCGTCGCGAGCCAGGTGTCGTGGCCCGTGTATTCCGAACACATCCTCCCGCGCGAAATCCGCCTCGTCGCCGCGCTCAAGGCGATGGGGGCAAAAGTGCGCCTGCACATCTGCGGCAACATCACGCACATCCTCCCCGGCATCGCGCAACTCGGCATCGACGTCCTCGACGTCGACCACATGGTCGACCTCCGCAAAGTCCGCCGCATCGTCGGCCCGCGCGTCGCCCTCGGCGGCAACCTCGACCCCGTGCACGACGTGCTCGAAGGCACTCCCGAAAAAATCCGCGCCGCCCTCCGCCGCGCCTACGCCGAAGCGGGCAATCCCTTCATGGTAAACGCCGGCTGCGAAATCCCCTCCGGCACCCCCGTCGAAAACCTGAAAGCCCTCTGCGAACCGATCGAATGGAAGCCGTAAGAACGGTCAGCAGAGGCACACATGCCGGAAAAAAAACACGCGCCAGTCACCTCGGGACAGATAATACAATTTACTAACTGATGTTACGCGGCGCATACGTAGCGCAGGCTGCCAAGCCTGCTGACGAGGCAAAGCCTCGCCCGGTTCGAAAAAAAACGTCCCTCCCCCAGCAGCGTACGACAAGCAAAGCAGGCTTAAATCGACTTAAATCGATTCAAGTCGATTTAAGTCGGGTTACGCAGCCAAAGAGATTCAAAAGACGCCGCTGTGTTTTTCCGCGACCAACCAAACCCGCCCCCCGCGATTGGGCGAGGGCAACGCGAAGTCCGTTCCTAGTATCTCATAACGCGTGATAATTCGCATACGTTCTATTGAATATATCAGTTGGTAATATTCCTTGCTTTTTAGCGGTAGCGCCGGGGCAAGCCGGAGGCTTGCCAGAGATAAGCCGGTGGTTGAGGTCGCAACGCGACC
>JAISGL010000408.1 GCA_031263125.1 Opitutaceae bacterium
AACGCGACCGACACCACCGGAACCCAACATAAAAAGCACAGCATCCCGGAGGGATGCCAGAAACACATAATACGCGCCTCTGGCATCCCTCCGGGATGCTGTTTTCCCACAAACCAATAACCGGTGGTGTCGCTCGCCAAGCCTCGCGCAACCACCGGCTAAGTTCTGGCAAGCCTCCGGCTTGCCCTAGCGGTATCGCCCTGCCAAAATCCTGCCAGTCGCGTAACATAAGTTATGAATATATTGATACTTCGAAGCGAACTTCCACGCGTTATGCGCTCCCAGGAACGGACAGCTGCGTAACATCAGCACTTAATTCATAAGCGCGGGGTTCCGGGGTCAACCGGCGTAGTCGCGGCGGAGGTTGCTGGGGAGGATGTTCAGCTCTTCCCGATACTTCGCCACGGTGCGGCGGGCGATGGTGATGTTTTTCTTGGCGAGCTTTTTCACGACGTCTTCGTCACTGAGGGGCTTGGAGCGGTCCTCGGCGGCGAGGAGGTCGGCGATCATTTCCTTCACGCTGGTGTTCGACACGGCGGCGCCGCCACCGGCTTGATAGCCGGGCGTAAAGAAATATTTGAACTCAAATGTGCCGTGCGGCGTTTTGATGTACTTGTTCGCGATGGCGCGGCTGACGGTCGTCTCATGCACGCCGACGATGCCGGCGATCTGGAGCATCGTGAGTGGTTTCAGCTTTGATACGCCTTCCTCAAAAAACTCGTGCTGGATTTTCAGGATTTCACGCGTGATGCGTTCGATGGTTTGCTGGCGCTGCCCGATGGCGTTGATGAGGAATTTTCCCGAGCGCATGCGTTCCTGGATGTAGTCGCGTTCCTGCTTGGTGAGGCCGCCTTTGGCGATGAGTTCGCGGTAGGTGTTGGAGATGCGGAGGCGGGGGATGTAGTCGTTGTTGAGTTCGATTTTCCAGTCGTCGCCGTCCTTTGTCACGGTGACGTCGGGAATGACGACGCGGTTGGAGTCGTCGGCGAAGCGGCGGCCGGGCGCGGGGTCGAGCGCGCCGATTTTTGCGATGGCGGCTTGCACGTCGTCGGCGGGGACGGCGAGTTTGCGCGAGAGTTCGGGTATGCGGCGGCGGGTGAGCAGGTCGAAGTGGTCGCGAATGATGCACGCGGCGAGGGTGTCGGCGCTGTTTTGGGCGGCGAGTTGGATGAGGAGGCAGTCCTGGATGTTTTGTCCGCCGATGCCGGCGGGGTCGAAGGTTTGGAGGAGGCGGTGCGCTTCTTGCACGGCGTCGAGGGGGAGGCCGGTTTGGAGGGCGATGTCGTTGGGGGATTGGGTCAGGTAGCCGCGGTCGTCGAGCGAGCCGATGAGGTAGTGGAGCGCTTCGGTGGCTTGCGGGGAGAGGCCGGCGAGGTCGGCTTGTTCGCGGAGGTGTTCCTGAAGGGAGGTTTCGGCGGTGATGGAGTCGAGGAAGTGCTGGCGTTTTTCGGCGTCGTCGGCGGTGTAGGGTTGGGCGCCGCCGGCGTTGGCCATGTGGTCGCGCCAGTCCTGGTCGAGTTTTTGGAGGATGTCGTATTCTTTGCTGGGGGAGAAATCGAGGGCTTCGGGGCGGGCGGCGTCGGCGGCGTCGTCGGGGGGGAGGGGGGCGGAGATGTCGTCGGTGTCGTGGTCGCCGGCGTTGGGGCGGTCGATGGTGTTGTCGCCGGCGGGTTGTTCGCGGCTGGCGGCGTCCTCGGCGGCGCGTTCGAGGGAGATGGCGCCGGCGTCGTTGGGGAGTTCTTCGAGGGTGGGGTTGACCTGGAGTTCTTCCTGGATGACGGAGCGGAGGTCGAGCGCGGCAACTTGGAGGATTTTGAGGGACTGGCGGAGTTGGGGCGCGAGAACGAGGTTTTGCGTCTGGCGTTGCTGGAGTCCTTGGTTGATGCTGTTGCCGCTCATGGGTGTGTTCAGTTTTTGCGCGTTTCGCCGGGCATGGGGGGGCGGGAGCCGGGGTGCTGGTAGTCCATGATTTCCTTGAGGTAAACGCCCAGTTTTTCATTGGTGGGGCCGTAGCGGTCGGAGTAGAGGTAGATTTCGAGGTCGGTGAGCATTTCGGCGGCGGTTTGGTAGCGTTTGTCGCGGTCGCGTTGGAGGGCTTTTTGGATGATGGCTTCGAGGCGGTCGTCGATGTCGTGGCGGAGGGTTGAGAATTTGGGGATGGGCATCGAGAGGATGTTGCGGCGCGATTCGAGGCGGTCGGCGGAGCGGAAGATGTTGTGGCCGAGGAGGACTTCGGTGAGGACGATGCCGAGGGGGAAGAGGTCGGCGCGGGCGTCGGTGACGGCGTAGGAGGCTTGTTCGGGCGAGAGGTATTCGTCTTTGCCGGCGATGACTTTGCCTTCTTCGTTGTACATGAGGTCGAGGGCTTTCGCGATGCCGAAGTCGGTGAGTTTCACGTCGCCTTCGTAGGTGAAGAGGATGTTTTTCGGGCCGATGTCGCGGTGGACGATTTTGAGGGGGCGGCCGTCGTTGTCGGTTTTTTGGTGGGCGTAGGCGAGGCCGCGGGCGACGCGCGAGATGATGAAGACGGCGATGTCGACGGGGATTTGTCTGCCGAGGGTGTGGTGGCGTTCGATGAGTTGTTCGAGGTGGGGGCCGCGGACGATTTCCATGACCATGTAGTAGAGGCCGGCGGAGGTTTTGCCGAGGTGGTAGGTCTGGACGATGTTGGTGTGGATGAGGTCGGCGACGAGGCGGGCTTCGCCTATGAAATTTTTCTGAAATTCGGCGATGGCGGAGTATTCTTCGCGAATGAGTTTGAGAGCGATGCTTTTGGAAAAATTGCCGGTGCCGCGCTGGGCGGCTTCGTAGACGATTCCCATGCCGCCCTCGGCGATTTTGCTCACGATGTCGTAGCGCAGGTCGGTGGTGATGTGTTTCAGGTTTTGCATGGATGGTTGTGGAAATCAGTGCAGGTTTTGCCCGGTGGCAAGTGGCTAAGCGTCAGAAAACGTCAAGAATAGATAATCCAGCACGAAAAATGCTACACGAATTTATTGGTATGGGGCCGGCGGGGCGCATCTGAAAAACCGGACGGGGCAAGCCGCCAATTCCGGGTAGCATGGGCGTCCCGCCTGTGGACGGCGCGAAGCCAGCCGGATTGACGTAGCACGGGCATCCTGCCCGTGGGTTTGCGTAGCACGGGCTTCCGTGCCCATACGTGCTAAGTTAACCCGAGTTCCGCAGTTCTCGAACTGCGGAACTCGGGTTAATGCAACCGCGCGTGGCGTTGCCAAAAAACTGAAACACGACCAGCCCTGCCAGTGCGCAAACGAGCACGGGCAGTCAGGGCAAAACGCGATTCATGCGCGGATTCACTTCCATCGGTGCCCGCGACACTCATGGAATCTCCATCCTTTTGCAACCAGCGGATTACACCGCCACGCGACGGCGCCTTCTCCCGCGCAGCAAAAGCCACGCGCCCGCCGCCGCGCCGGGGATGAACAATCCGCAGCCAATATAAAAACTCCCCGGCACGCAAACGAACCGCACCGTGTGCTCTCCCGCCGGAAACAGCACCGCCTTCTGCGCCATGTTCACCTTGTATATTTTCGCCGGCCTCCCGTCCACGGTTGCGCGCCACCATTTGTAATACGTGTCCGCCACCACCAGCACCGCATCGCAGCCGGCATCGGCTTTTATGGTGATAGTATTGTTGGTCTGTCTGATAAAAGTCACAGGTGCAAAACCGGCCTGTTGATTTAATATATTTTCCGGTATCTCCGCCGATGGCGCGTATAACAACGCCGTGCCGCGAGGATCGAAGTTTTTGTCCAGCAGCAGCCCCAG
>JAISGL010000347.1 GCA_031263125.1 Opitutaceae bacterium
GCGGGCGAGACGCCCGCGCTACTCCCGGAACGCGGGCAAGATGCCCGCGCTACTTCCGGAACACGCGCGAGACGCCCGTGCCACAGCGTCTTGCTTGTCCAGTTTTTGAGATGCGCCCATTCCATTTTGGGTGCGAACGAATGTGGTGGGAGTCGTGGCAAAGGATGCGGGAGAGCGATGCGGGAGAGTCCCGAAGGGACTCAATACGAATAACCGTGGGTGTAGGCGCATCGCGCCGGAACCCACGGACTTGCCAACATCAACCACGTCCCTGAAAGGGGCGAACCGGTTGTCGCGCAGGGATGTTCGCCAGTTCGCCCCTTTCAGGGACGTGGGCGTTATATTCTCTTACCGTGGGTTGTGTCGCGTTGCTCCTCACCCACGGTTATTCATATTGAACCGCTTCGCGGCTCTCCCACATCGTTTGCCGCGACTCCCACCACATTCGTTCGCACCCATTCCGTTTTTCTTCCCATGATTTTCCCGTGATCATGCGCTTTCCGGCAAAGGTTTTTTCGCTATTTGTTTCTCGCATGCATTCCCGAAAATCATCCCCTGTCCTTCCGTCTCACGGGCATCCCGGCATCCTGGCGATGCGGCTGCTTGAGGAAATCCGCGCGCATTTTTCACAGCGTAATGTCGACGGACAGCGGCGTTTCGGCATCACCCCGGCCACGGAGCAACTCGGCGTCAGCATGGCGGTTCTGCGCAAACTCGCGCGCGCTCACCGGCGCAATCACGAGCTGTCGCTCGCGCTCTGGGCAATCACGCCGCCCGTGCACGAGGCGCGTTTGCTCGCCGCGCTCACGGACGATCCGGCGCGCGTCACGGCGTGGCAGATGGACGCGTGGGCGCGGACGTTCGACTCGTGGGATGTTTGCGACATTTGTTGCATGCACCTCTTCCGACGCACGCCGTTCGCCTTCGGAAAGGCCGTGCAATGGAGCGCGCGCAACGCGCCACGCGACACATTCGTGAAACGCGCCGGCTTCGCGCTCATGGCAACACTCGCCGTGCATGCGAAGGATGAGCCGGACGCGACGTTTCTCGCGTGGCTGCCCATCATCCGCCGCGAGGCAAACGACGGGCGCAACTTCGTGCGCAAAGCGGTGAACTGGGCGCTGCGCCAGATCGGCAAGCGCAATCCGCGCCTGCGTCGCGCGGCAATCGCCGAGGCCAGGCGTATCCGCCTGCTGGATACAAAGGCGGCGCGCTGGATCGCGGCGGACGCGTTGCGTGAATTGGAAACGCAGCGTTGACGTTGATGCGCGTGTTTTTTTCGCGCGCATCGGGCGGATGTTCAGACGGATGTCCCCTTCTCCCCTGGCTCCTCACGAGTGAGAGGCCAGAAAATATCCGCGTTGTTTGTCGGAAACCGGCAGCGACGCCTTTTCCATGATCTTCAAAAAATCCTCCCAAATCGCGCGTTTTGTGCGGTTGGTCGGCGTGCGCAAAATGTAGGACGGATGATAGGTGATCATGAGCGGCTTGCCCTCGAATTGATGCCAGCGCCCGCGGATCGAGCTGAGCGTCGTGAAACTGTTCGCGCCGAGCAGCCCCTTCGCCGCCGTCGCGCCGAGCGCCACGATCAACTCCGGATTCACGATTTCCAACTGCGCGCGCAAATACGGCATGCAATAACCCATCTCCTCCTCGGTCGGGGGACGGTTTCCGATTTGCTCCACCCCGGGCGCCACGGGTATTTCGGGACGCCAGTTCATGATGTTGCCGATGTAAACATCCCCGCGTTTCACGCCCATCGCCTGGATCATCTTCGTGAGCAACTGGCCCGCCGGGCCGACAAACGGCTCGCCTTGGATTTCCTCTTCCGCGCCCGGAGCCTCGCCGCAGAAAAAAATCTTCGCGTCAAGACTGCCCACGCCGAGCACGACCTTTTTGTTCGGGCGCACGTGCTTCAGGCAAACGGGGTTGGTCGTCACCTGTTCGATCAGCGCGTCCCAGCGCGTCTTCTTGTCGCCATCGGGCAGCGTGAACACGGGCGGCGGCGGAAGCGTCGCGGCAGATTGCGGCCTGGGCGCATGCGCGCGCGCCGTCGGCTGGCGCAACTGCGAATACACGACGGGAGCCGGCGCGTTTTGCGACGCCGGCGACGCGGACTGCGGTGCGGACCGCACGGTTTGCGACACCGGCGCGGATTGCGACGCAGGCGGCGCGGACTGCGACGCGGATGGCGCGGATTGCGCAGACTGCGCGGACTGCGACGCTGGTGCTGACGATGCCGACGCCGCAGGCCGCGAAGGCGTCTGGAACGGCGCGGGCGTTTCCGGTTTGCGCGCCCGCACGAGATTGCGCAACGCCACCATCGCCTCGTCCGACACGACGACGCGCTTCACGCCGCCGGCCTTGAGACGGCGCAGTTCGTCGGCGAGTGCGTTGAGCGAGGCTTGCATGTTTTTTTCGGAGACGTTTCTGCGCGCGATCAAGCGGTGCGTCCAGAGTGAAACGCGGTCAGTTTTTCGACGTACTTTCCGAGCAAATCGAACTCAAGGTTCACCGGGTCGCCGGCGCGTTTTTCGGAAAGATTGGTCACGTTGATCGTCGTCGGGATAAGCCACACCGCGAGCGAGTCCCCCCCGACTTCCGCGACGGTGAGCGAGATGCCGTCGATGGCGATGCTGCCCTTGTGCACGACGTGGCGCCCGCTGTCCTCCGGCCCGCGAACGCGCATGTAATAATCGTTGCCGCGCTTCTCCAAAATCTCGATCACGCCAAGCCCGTCGATGTGCCCCGTGACAAAGTGTCCGCCGACTTTCCCATCAAAACGCAAGCTGCGCTCAAGGTTCACCGCCGAACCGGCCTTCAGCGCCGAAAAACTCGTGAGCCGGCGCGTCTCCTCCAGCACGTCGAACCCGACCGTGCCCGCCGCCGCGTCGAAATCAGTGACGGTGAGGCAGCAGCCATTGACCGCGATGCTGTCCCCGGTCGCGACACCGGCGAGCGCCGCCTTCGCGGACAATATCAACCGCCACGCCGCCTTGCCTTGGACGAACGAAACAACGCGCCCCTTTTCCTCAACAATACCGGTAAACATAGGCTGCGAATTGAACACCAAACCGCCGCCGCGCAAAGCATCAAATTAGAGGGGCAAAGTGCGAAGGTGTAATTGCGAAAGGTAGCAATCAAGTGAGGGACCCGGAGCAGCGCCGAAGGGCACAAAAACGGCGAAGCCGTTTCCCAATATAGCCCAGGGTTGCGACGCAGTCGCGACACCACCGGATATAATCGCAGACAAAACTGCATCCCGGAGGGATGCCAGAGAGATTGAGCCACGATTTCTGGCATCCCTCCGGGATGCGGTGCTTTTTATATTGGGTTCCGGTGGTGTCGGTCGCGATGCGACGTTGTGGCCATGCCCGCCCGCCAAAACGGGCGCCCGGTCATGGCCAGCCCTTCGGGCCATCGCCTGCGGCGATGCCATCTCCGCGCTGCCGCGCTCCGTCAACCACCGGCTTATTTCTGGCAAGCCTCCGGCTTGCAGTTCGACACGGCACTATCACTCAAAATAGCAAAAAATATTAACAAACTAGTACATTGACACTCAAACAACATATCATAGTGCAGAAGAGGCATGAAGGAATCAACTGGTGCTTCAGTCCAGCCGCGCCGACGCCGACCGCAAGCTAAGCCGCCATTATGTTACGTAATTAATACGTCGGTGTACTAGAACTAACCAGCAGGTCTGAAATGGGATCACTCCTTGTTTTTTCATGCCTTGTTTTTCACAGTTGTCCAGAAACCCGAATGGCTGTTTTTATCCGCCGCGCTTCACGCGAGTCGAACAATTCTGCACTTTTCGCAGAGGGGGTGGGCTTTGAGAAAAGGGGTGGCTTTTGCCAGCATCGTCTCGATTCCACCTTCACCGTAGAAATACAATGCGGTTTCCTTTGGGCCATTCCAATGGCTGAATACGAGCGTGCCGTTGCGACTGAGAAGGTCGCATAATTTATCCACGACTTCCCTGATGCTGTTGTTTTTATATACTTCGTCCGGCAGGTCGGCGCCGTTGAGATAGACCGCGAAGCCTTCCAGTTTGCCAATCGGGTATTCGGTTTC
>JAISGL010000454.1 GCA_031263125.1 Opitutaceae bacterium
GCGTCCATTCATGCCACTAATCTTGAGCATTGATTTTTTTGCGTACGATTTCCCTATGACGCGACTCGTTCAAACCAACAATCCAATTGCCACAAAAAACACTCTACGAGGTTTGGCGAGTGGCCTGACAAAAAGGCATTGCGTGTTTTCGGTTATAAACAGAGCGCCTATAGGCGCTGCGGTCCGTTTGCTGGAAAACTTTACTTTTGCAGAATAAGGATTCGTGGCGCTTATAAGCGCCCGGGAAACGTCCATATGCGAGGAGGCTTTTTTTGTGTTTTTTGTGGCAATTGGATTGTTGGTTTGAGCCTGTTCCTTTGGTTGCGGCTTCGACACGCCGGGTTTATTCGCGATTTTTCCACCAATTTATTGATATTAAGAGACGCTTTGAAAAAATGTTTTTGAAACACAAAAACGCAAACGCTTCACTGGAAATTGAATTTTATGCATTATTCCCAACCATGATGATTTTTGAAATCCCATGCCCGGCATCGCGCAGCTTTTTGCGGCTTGACGTCCTGGCGTTTCCTGATTTTTTAAATTGTCCTTAAAAATTAATTCTGTATTTATAAGTTCATTTCAACCATGCCCGAAACCTATCACATCGTTCCCGAGACCCAGCACAACGCCCTCGTTGCCGCCGCCTACATGCACCGCGGCTTTCATGCCGACGAAGCCGGCGAAGCCGCGCGCTTTTGCGCCGACGCCACCCGCCACGGCATCCGCACGCACAACGGCATAAAGGCCCTCCACCTCGACCACCTCTTCGGCTCCGGCTCGAAAGGCTGCGTCCCCGGCGCGCAAATCGAGGAAAAGCCCAGCCGCTTCGCCGCCGTGAAAATCTGGAACGCCAACAAAAAACTCGGCCAGGCCACCGCCTACCGCGCGATGGACGCCGCCATGAAACTCGCCGACCAATACGGCTCCGGTATCGTCGCCGTCGACAACGCCTTCCACTACCTCTGGGGCGGCGGCTACGTGATGGACGCCGCGCGCCGCGGCTACTACGCCTACACGAACTGCACGGCGGCGCTCGCCGAAGTCGTCCCCTTTGGCGGCAAATACCCGACCCTCGGCACCAACCCGCACTCGTGGGGTTTTCCGACGACCGAAGCCATCGGCTATCCCATCGTCATCGACTGGGCCACCTCCGTCGTCGCCATGGGCCGCGTGCAACAACTCCTCCGCGAAGGCAAACAACTCCCGCCGAACGCCGCGGTCGACGCCGACGGCAACCCGACCACCGACCCCGCGAAAGCCAAATCGCTCATGCCCTTCGGCGCGCACAAAGGCTACGGCCTCTCGCTCATCAACGAACTCGTCGGCGGCATGATTGGCGGCTCCATCCCCACCATCCGCAACCGCTGGGAGCAAGTCACCCCCGGCGACAAAGGCGCCTGCTGTTTCTATTTCCAGGTCATCCACCCCGACGCGATCAACGGCGGCGCCTTCGCGAAAGGCCGCGCCCAATCGCAAAACGTGAAAGCCGTCATCGAGGACATCCTCGGCCACGGCAACGGGAAGTGCCTGCTCCCCGGCCAGATCGAAGCCGAATTTGCGAAAAAAACGGCAGCCGCCGGCGGCCTCCTCTTCAGCAAAGCCGAAATCGAAGCCTTCAACGAAATCGCCACCGAGTCGAAACAACCCCTCTGGGATATCGCATCATTCAAGACGGTGACATTCTGATAATCTTTTCGGAAACGCCGAAAAACACCGCCTCCCAGTTCGGCATAAAAGACCTCACGCAATTCAAGCGACGGAAAAAATCCGCCGCTTTTTTTGTAGCGCAGACTGCCAAGTTTGCGAGACTGCCAAGTCTGCTTCTTGCAAGAGTTCGCATATTCAGAAAGCAGACTTGGCAGCCTGCGCTGCATAAGATTTTTCTTTCGCCCTTGAACACCACCGCACACTACGACGTCGCCATCATCGGCGCGGGCATGTCCGGCCTCGCCGCTGGCATCCGCCTCGCGCACTTCGGCAGGCGCGTGTGCATCTTCGAGCGCCACAACGCCCCCGGTGGACTCAACGGCTTCTACTCCATCGGCGGACGCAAATACGATGTCGGCCTGCACGCCGTCACCAACTACACGCCGCCCGGCGTCAAGGGCACGCCGCTCACCAAGCTCCTTCGCCAGCTTCGCATTGACCGCGACGAGTTCGCCCTTTGCGGGCAAAAACAATCGCGCATCGCGTTCGGTCCGCGCGACGCCGCCGGCTCCGTCTCGCTGCGTTTCACAAACGACTTCGCCGTCCTCGAATCCGAAATCGCGCAAAATTTCCCCGCGCAAATCGACGGCTTCCGCGCGCTCACCGCCGCCATCCGCGCCCACGACGAAGTCGCGCTCGACGCCATGCCCGCCTCCGCCCGCGAAATCGTGCGCCGCCACGTCACCGACCCGCTCCTCGAGGACATGCTCTTCTGCCCCGTCATGTATTACGGCAACGCGCAGGAGCACGACATGGAGTGGAGCCAGTTCGTGATCATGTTCAAGGCGCTCTTCTTCGAGGGCTTCGCGCGTCCCCTCGGCGGCGTGCGCGTGATCATCCGCGCGCTTCTCGAAAAATACCGCGCCTCCGGCGGCGAGCGCCGCATGAAGTGCGGCGTGCAAAAAATCATCGCCCGCGAAAACCGCGCCGTCGCACTGCTTCTCGACGACGGCAAAGAAATCACCGCCACGCACGTCCTCAGCAGCATCGGCGCGCCGGAAACAAACGCATTGTTTGAATACGGAACGCGGAATGCGGAATGCGGAACGACAGACAGGCAATCGCTTCATCTGCCGCTTGCGTCCGATCATCCCGCATTCCGCGCTCCGCATTCCGCACTCCACATTCCGCATTCCGTCCCCCCTCCGGGCCGTCTCAGCTATGTCGAAACCATCACCGTGCTCGACCGCCAGCCCGCCGATTTCGGCTGGGGCGACGACACCATTATTTTTTTCAACGACTCTCCGCGCTTCACCTACGCGCGCCCCGATGACGCGCAAGTCGACATCCGCAGCGGCGTGATCTGCTTCCCGAATAATTTTGCGTATCCGGACGACCGGCGGCTTCCCGAAGGTCTCTTCCGCTGCACCTGCCTGGCGAACCACGATCTCTGGAAAACCATTTCCGCCGACCCCGGCGAATATCGCGCCGCCAAACGCCGCTGGTTCGCCGGCATCGCCGCCAGCGCGAAACGCTTTCTCCCGCCGCTTGTCCCGCCCGGCGCGCTTGAAACCGCGACCATCGCGACGGACATGTTCACGCCGCTCACGATCACGAAATTCACCGGACGGATAAACGGCGCGATCTACGGCTCGCCCGTGAAAAACCGCCGGGGCCGCACCGCCCTCGAAAATGTTTATCTTTGCGGCGCCGACCAGGGTTTCCTCGGCATCATCGGCGCGATGCTCAGCGGCATCTCGATGGCAAATTACCACATTTTGCAGCCAAGGTAATTCGCGGCTTGCGCCTTGCACCAGGCCGCGCACGCGAGGGAGGCCGCACTGGTAATCCGCGGCCTGACACAAGGTCAGGCCCTACAAAAAATCTGCCGGACGCGTAACATCAGTTACTCCATCAAAAACGCCACTTGCACGCCGGGGCCATGCACGCCCTCGATCAAAATGCCTTCGACGTCCGCCGTGCGCGACGGCCCCGTACACCAGATCACATTTGGATCGGCTGGCAGTTTCGCGACTGCCGACGCCACGTCGGCGAAAATCTGTTCGCGTTTCAAAACAGCCACGTGCGTCCAGGGCGCGAGCGCCGCGAGCCGGCTCGACGACGTCGCGTCCGTCAGCACGAGCGTGCCCGTCTCGGCAATCGCCGCCTCCGCGCGCGTGATGCCGAACTGATACTCGTCCACGCGCGATCTGTCGAAAACGGTCTCGACCGCGCATCCCGCCGCCGTGAGCACGTCCCCGAAAACCGGCAGCAATGCCGGATCGCAGTAGCCGTGTTTCAGCCCCTTTTCGCGAATCCAATTCGCCAGCGTCGCCGGCCCGCCCGAGAGCGGAGTGCCATGCACGAGTTTCACGCGCTCGCAAAAAATCGCCCACAAATCGCCGGAGCGGTTGAGCGCGGGCATCACGGCGATATCGTCTTTGAAATCGGGATACTGCGCGCGCTCGGTGAGCGGCGCGAGTGCGTCGGCGGTGCGTTTGAGAATGGTTTCGCGGGAAGTCATTTTGGAAAAAGGTTTTTTTGGGGGGGTGTCGGGGTGTCGGGCGGATTGGGCTGATCTGACGGATATGACTGATCGGGCTGATCGGTCGGATCTGGCCGATCAGTCCGATCTGCCGGATCAGTCTGCTTTTCTTTCGGTTTGTGTTGCGGGGGCGGGCGCATTTGCGCGGCGTTGCTGCATCCAGGCGCGGAATTTTCCTCCGCGCCATTTCGGCATGCCGCGCGTGCGCACCCAGGTTTTGCCTGCCGCCGGCATGAGGCATGTCGGATACAGCGCCGACAGGCCGCCGGTTTTCATCGCGATTTTCCAGAGCGAGGGACTGCTCGCCAGCATGCCGAACGCGCCCATCGGCGGCGTCGCCGCAGCGGCCGCTTTGCTGTGCATCCGCTTGCCGCGGTCGCGTAACCGCAGCAGCAAATCGGGAATCGGGATGTTCACCGGACACACCTCGTTGCACGCGCCGCAGAGCGACGAGGCTTTTGGCAGGTCCGCCATCTCGGGGAATTTGTCGCCCGCGAGCAGCGGCGACAGCACCGCGCCCACCGGCCCCGGATACACCGCGCGATACGCGTGGCCGCTCGCCTGCCGGTAAATCGGGCACACGTTCAGGCACGCGCTGCAACGGATGCACCGCAGAATCGCGCGGCAATCGTCGGCGAGCACGCGGGTGCGTCCGTTGTCCACAAAAATCACGTGCATTTCCCCCGGCCCATCCGGCTGGTTCGCGCTGCGCGGGCCGCTGATGAATTCCGTGTACGAAGTGAATTGCTGCCCCGTCGCCGAGCGCGCGAGCAGATTCAAAAACAATCCGAGATCGCGGTCGCGCGGCACGATTTTTTCAATGCCCACGAGCGCGATGTGAACCTTCGTCGCCGCAATCGAAAAACGCGAATTGCCCTCGTTCGTCACGAGCACGATGCGCCCGCTCTCCGCCGAAACGAAATTCGCGCCCGACAAACCCACGTCCGCCGCCAGATATTTGTGACGCAAAAACTGCCTCGCCCGCGCCGTGATCACCTCCGGATCGTCGTTGTAGGCGCCGAGACCTTCGCGCTCAAACGACACCGCAATCTCGCGGCGGTTTTTGTGAATGATCGGCTTCACGATGTGCGACGGATGATCGTGGTCGATCTGGATGATGAACTCGCCGAGGTCGGTTTCGAGGCATTCCATGCCGCGCTTTTCCAGGTAATCGGCCAGATGGATTTCCTCGCTCACCATCGTTTTGGCCTTCACCATTTTTTTCGCGCCGTGCTCCTCCATGATGCGGTGCACGTGCGCGCAAGCCTCGCCGCCGTCCACCGCCCAATGCACCTTCACGCCGTTCGCCACCATGCGCGCCTCGACTTGCGGCAGATACGTGTCGAGGTTCTCAATCGTGTGCTGCTTGATCTGCCCCGCGAGTTTCCGAAGATTGTCCGGGGTGGGGTAGGCGGTGTTGAGCGCGCGCAGACGCGCGTCGTAGCCGGACTTGGTGCCGTCGTAGACGGAGGCGCGTTTGCCGGCGGAAAGAGTGGTCGCGTATTGATCGATTTGCTGGTGCTTCATCTGGGAAAAACTTTGGGCGGCAGCATGCGTATATGATTGAAGTCGCGCAAATGGAAAAAGACTCGTGGTGATTCACGCGGCGTCAGACGTTGGTTAAGCCGGCAGGCGGGGCGTGTTTGAAAATCGTTTCACCAAAAATCCACCGGCCCCTTTGGCACGGGGATCGTGTCGTTTGCGTCCGCGGCCTCGCCGGCGGGGCGCATGAAGGATGCCACGAGCGGGGCGGGGCGGAAGCGCGGCAGCAACCCGCCGTCGGGATTTCCATTTTCGCAGAACGGCGCGCGCCATTTGCGATAGGCATCGAGCGCGGCGTGGAAATCCGCGCGCGTATCCATTTTTATGATACGTTGCTTGAAATCCTTCGACGGGCCGAAGCGGCGCGCGTACCACGGCGCGATTTTGCGAAACATGCGGCAGCCGGATTCCTCGCCGAATATTTCAACCATCAGGTCAAGGTGCCGCGACATCACGCGCACGCGTTCGGCGAAGGCCGGTTCGGGCAGCAGTTCGCCCGTGCGCAGCAGGTGCGCGGTGCGGCGGAAAATCCACGGGTCATAAAACGCGCCGCGCCCGATGCTCACGCCGGCGCAGCCTGTTTCACCGAGCATCATCTTTGCGGATTCGGGCGTGGTCACGTCGCCGTTGCCGATGACGGGAATTGATTTCACGGCCTGCGCGACGGCGCGGATTCCGGCGAGGCTGACCGTCCCCGAAAATCCCTGCGCGCGCGTGCGTCCGTGCACAAAAATTGCCGCGATGCCGGCGTCCTCCAGGACGCGCGCGAGGTCGGGCGCGGTGATGTTGCCGTCGTCCCGGCCAAGGCGCATTTTTGCCGTCACGGGAATTTTCACGGCCCCGGCCATGCCGCGCGCGAGTTGCGCGGTTTTGCCAAGTTCGGCCATCATCGCGGAGCCGCCGCCGATTTTCACGACCTTGGGGACGGGGCAGCCCATGTTGATGTCGACGGACGCCGCGCCGGCCTGCTCGCAGATGATCGCGGCGTCGCGCATCTCGGCGGGATCGGAGCCGAAAAGCTGGATTGCCAGCGGGCGGTCGGCGGGCGCGGAGCGGATGAGTTGCAGCGCCTTCGGGTTGCGCTCGATGAGCGAGCGCGCGTTGACGAGGTCGGTCGTGGCCCAGCCGAGTCCGCCGAGTTCGCGAAGCGTCAGGCGCATGGGCAGGTTTGTATAACCCGCGAGTGGCGACAAAAAAAGTGGCGTCTCAAGTTGGACGGAGCCGATGCGCATGGGCGTTGTTGGGTTATTGCGCGGTCAGGTTGGTGCGCGCTCAACGCTGTTTCAATCCGCGCGCGAACGCTTCCAATTTTGCCGCGCTTTTCACGCCGGGCGCGGTTTCGACGCCGCTGTTCACGTCGACAAAACGCGCGCCGCTTTTGTTCACGGCCTCGCCGACATTGCCGGGCGTCAGCCCGCCGGCGAGTATCCAGAGGTTTTCCGGATGGGCGGCGCGATAACGCGCGAATTTTTCCCAGTCGCCCGTCATGCCCGTGCCGCCGAAGCTCTCCGCGTCCGGGCGAAACGCGTCCAGCAAAATTCCGTCGGCGAGCGGGAGCCATGCCTCGGGCACGCCGGTTTCCGGCGGCAGTTTCGGCGCGAGCCACAAGTGCAGCGGCCCCATGATGTGCGACCATCCGGCGATTTGTCCGATGGGCGTGGTGTGCCTGAAGTGGATTTGCGCGATGTTGAAACCGGCGGCCTTGGCGGCGCGCAGTTCGTCCGCGTCCGGCTCGACCAGCACGGCGACTTTTTTCCGGAATGGCAGATGCCCGATCATCGCGCGGTAGTCATGCAGGGTGATGTGGCGCGGCGATTTCGGCCAGAGGATGAAGCCGAGATAATCCGCGCCGATCCGGTCGGCGGCCTCCGCGTCGGCAAGCGATGTGATGCCGCAAATTTTAACCTGTATGCCGTTGATCATGGATTCACGAGACGGATGCAGCCTGCACCGGCGGGAGCGCGGATGCCACGAATAAATCCAAAAATATTTTCGGGAGGGGAAGGCTCTAAAACGCGTTGACCGACTCGATCACATGCCCGACCTGCGCATCCGTGAGTTCGGGGAAGATCGGCAGGCTCACGCAGGTGGCGCAGGCTTTTTCGGCGACGGGCAGCGAGCCGGGTTTGCATCCGAGATGCGCGTAGCAAGCCTGCTGGTGCAGCGCGACCGGATAAATCAAATCGGTGCCGATTTCGCACTTCGCGAGATGTTCGCGCAGCGCGTCGCGCCGCGGGTGGCGGATCGTGAACTGGTGATACACGCTCGCTCCGTAATCGACCGCTTGCGGCAGGATCACATCGGCGGATTTGATTCCGGCGATGTAACGTCTGGCGATTGCCTGGCGGCGCGCGTTCCACGAGGCGAGGTGCGGCAGTTTCACGTTGAGCATCGCGCCTTGGAAACCGTCCATGCGGAAATTGAAGCCCACCATGTCGTGGTGGTAGCGGCGCGCCGAACCATGCACGCGCAGCAGGCGCGCCTTTTCAAAAACATCGGCGCGGCGCGACACAAACGCGCCGCCTTCGCCGCAGCCGCCGAGATTTTTTGTCGGATAAAAACTGAACGTGCCCGCGTCGCCGATCACGCCGACGGGCGTGCCCTTGTAGCGCGCGCCCGCGGCCTGCGCGCAGTCCTCGACGACGAACAGGTTGTGCTTTCGCGCGATGGCCATGATTTCGTCCATGCGCGCCGGTTGTCCGAACAAATGCACGACGACGATGCCTTTTGTTTTTGGCGTGATGGCCTCCTCAAGTTTTTCCGGATCGAGATTAAAAGTGCCTTCCTCGATGTCGGAGAATTTTGGCGTCGCGCCGGCGTAGCTGATTCCCCACGCCGACGAGATGAACGTGAACGGCGGCACGATCACTTCGTCGCCCGGCCCGAAGCCGCCGCAGAGCGAGGCGACGTGCAGCGGCGACGTGCCGCTGTTCATGCCGAGCGCGCGCGGATAGCCGAGCGTGACGGAAAAGTTTCTCTCGAAATCCGTGACGTCTTTTCCGAGGCAAAAACGTATCGCGTCGTACGTGGCGGCCAGCGCGTCGAGCGCCTGTTCGCGAAGCGCCTTGTGTTGAAGGGAGAGGTCGATGAACGGGACTTTCATGGAAAATGATTGCGCGCAGAATGAATCCGGATGTGCCGGGACGGCAAGTCCGCAGGCGCGGCGGGCGGCGCGGCACAGTGCAATTGCGAAAGGTAGCTACGGCGAAGCCGTTGCCTATTATAAGCCCAGGGTTGCGACGCAGTCGCTACCCTGGGAAAAGGGGAGAATATTGTCACAACCTCGAAGAGGTTGCCTAGGATTGAACCGCTGGACCGCGAGTTATTTATGGTAATGTTATCAGGCAACCCCGTTGGGGTTGTGTGATTATTATTGGATTTCCCAAGGCAGGCGACGTTGTCGCCAGCCTTGGGCTTCATTGGGAAACGGCTTCGCCGTTTTTGCGCCCTTCGGCGCTCTCCCTTCGCTTCTGCTCCGGGGACCTCACTCGATTGCTACCTTTCGTGATTGCATCTTCGCGCGGCGGGTTCCCTATCGGGCGTCGCTCGAAGTTGTGCCGGGCGCAAAATTGCGGGTGAGGAGGGCGAAGTTCAGCCGGCGGTCGTGGGCGAAGAGCATCAGTTTTGAACGCGCCATGTTTTCCGGCACGTCAAAGGGGATGCGGAGTTTGCCGTCCTTGCCGGTGCGCAGCGCGGGGAAAAAGAATACCGCCGGACTCGTCTGATATGCGGACGCGGCGGCGGCTGCGCCATCGCCGGCCAGGGTGTGTGCGGGACGTGACCGGGCGGCTGTCTGCGGCGGCGTCACGAGCGAAAGCACGCGGACAGTGCCATTGGGGTCGCTTTTTTCGCGCTCCAAAAAGGCCCGGATGATTTCAGGCGCGGGGGATGTTTTTCGAGCAGCCGTCCGTGTGTCCGTGACGGTGTATTTTTCCATCATGATGACAGGGGCGGGTTGTCCGGATTCCGATGCGGACACATGCACGCTTCGTCCGGGGAGAGTCGCGGCGGAGGCATTCCACCGGCGGTGGGTTTCGGGCGTGTGTTTTTCCGGTTGCGGCGGAGGGGCGTCGAGGGAGCGGTCGAAGAGGGCGACGGTGTTCGTGGCCGTCTGAATGTCATGGCCGGGATAATTGAACCGGAAGATGTCCGTGAGCGCCGGCCATTCGTGGCGGAAAAATTGGCCGGACGTGTTGTCGTAGAGCAGCGCGGCAACCTCGGCATCGGCCGGCATTGTATCCGTGTTTTGGATACCGAGGGTCCATGTCGCACGGGAGCCGGGGCGGGGCGGCGCGTTGTCGCGGTCCCAATCAATGGCCAGCCGGTTGTCGTGCGGGACAAAGATGTCGTGGCGGCGCGCAATGAAGCGGTTGTCGTTGACCTGAAACACGCGCAGGCAAACGCCGCCGCGCATGGTTTCGGTGATCGGGAAATCGAGTGTCTGCCGGGTGACGCCGGGCCGCGACCAGAAGCGGCGGAGTATCCTGCCGTCCTGTTCAAAACTGAAACAGGCGCGGGCGTTTTTGGTGCCGGCGATCCAGGTGGCACTGAAGGTTTCGCCAGGGCGGAGTTCCCATGACCGGGCTTCGAGGAAAATTTCCTCGCGGGCGGGCGAACGTACGGCCTTGGGGTTGAAAACGCGAATCGTCGTGGACGCCGTGATTGTTTTCCCGGATGGGCCGCGCGCCGAGACGATGGCGCGATAAAGCCCGGCGGGCAGCCTGGCGGTGATGCGGGCGGTTCCTGTTTCACCAGCCGTCGTGAAATCCTGGCGCACGCGCGGTTTCTCCAGGGGCGGATTGTCCAGGGGCGGTTTTGCCAAGAGTGGATTGTCCGCGGCCTCGGTTTGCGCGGCGGAACCGGGCGCGGCGGGTTGCGGCGGTGTGTTTGGATTTCGGAAATGCAGGAGCGGCGTTCGCGATGTTTTTTTGGGTTCTTTGACCGGATGGATGGACAGTGTGCCGCGCGTGAAAATCGGAGCGCCGCCGCCGGATGCCTTGATTGTCAGGGTTGCGGGGGCGGTTGTTGTCAGAGGCCCGGCGGCGGAGATGGAAATCGTTTCGACCGGTTCGGGAGGAAGCGACACGGCGGCGCGCGGCATGACCGTGATCATGGCGCCGCCGATGATTTTTTGGAAATCACTGGAGAGATAGTAGGCGCCGGTCGCGTTGGTTTCGGGGAGGGCGAAGGAGCCGCTTGCGGAACCGAATGCGCCGGTGCGGAGCGTTTGCGCGCGTGTCATTTTTTCGTTGGGCGCGCGGAGTTCGACGGAAACATCATGGTCCGTGAGCAGCGAGGGCCGGCCGCCGTCATCGGATTTGCGCACGGCGAGGATTTTATAGTGAACCGTTTCCCCAGGGTGGTAGACGGAGCGATCGGTGAAGAAGAGCGCGCGGTTTGCCGTGGTTTGGAAAGGGGATGGCGGGTTTGGCTTCAGCGCGTGGGCGGATGCAATGGCGCGGCCATCGGGCGCGCGGGCGACAAGATAACAATTATACGCGGTCGAGAGAACCGGGGGCGCTTCCATGGGAGCGATTGAGAAAGCGCCGTCGTCGGAGGTGATCGCGTGGCCGTTGATTGTGTTTGTGGTGTCGCGCCACGCGGTGACGCTGGCGCCTGCCACGGGGTTGCCGGTCAGGGCGTCAACGACACAGCCGTTGAACCGTCCATCGTCGGTCGGAGTGTGTACGATTGCCAAATCACTCACCCAGACAGGCGCGCAAAAAATGCGGCTGCCTTCGCGCGAAAATTCCCTGTCGGCGCTGGCGATCACGAAATGGAAACCGGGTTTGAGGGAACGGGCGATTGAAGCGGCGGACTGTTTTTCCTCGCGGATTACACGCGCGGGCATTGCCGGAAGAGTGAGCGACCATGTTCTGGCCGGGGTGATTTTGAGAAGGGCGTCCATGTCCTCCTTGGAAATCCGGTTCAGCGGGCCGCGTTTGTTTTTGAAAAACTCCTCCCAATCGCAGGGCACGGCGCGGAAATGCACCTGCGAAATGTTTCGATGGATGAGCGTGATGTCAGGCCAGGGCGCGTTCCATGTGTGCTCGGTGGCGACGGCGATCAGGTCGGGAGCTTTGAGCCAGGCGATGATTGCGCGGCAGCGGGCGGCGCCGGGAGAATCGGGATAAAGGCGGGCGCCTTCTTCCGCCGCGGCGTGCGCCGCATCGGGCGAGGACTCAAATTGGAGCGCGGCGAGTTCCGCGCACGCGGTGGCGACGGTGGGTATGCCGGGGGCGTTGCGCCAATGGTCGATGAAGTCGCGCAGCGCGGCTTCGTGGAGTCGGGTGGCTTTTGACGGAGCGCCGGAGTCCGGGAGCAGGGATGCCGCCCACATGATGCGCCGGAGGCTGGCTTCGGCCAGTGCGAGTTGCGGGGCCGGATCGTCCTGATGAAAGCGCAGCAGGTTTTGGTAGAGCGTGGCAATCGTGGCCCGGTTTGCCGCGGGCGTGGGTGTCCATGACAGGAATGCGTCGGGCGGCGCGATGGGCGGTGTGATGGGCGGTGCGATGGGCGGTGCGTCAGGCGGTGCGAGGAGTGGCGTGAGGAGCGGCGCGAGGAGCGGGGTGGCGTCTGGAAGCGCCGGAGAGGTTTCCGGATCAAGAAAGCCCGGCTCCGAAATGGTCGTGAGGAAATCGATGGCTTCAAAAACGAGAAAATCGTACAGCGTGGGGCGGCATTTGTCGGCAAATGAACGCGCGTCCGTGGTGTGTGTGGCGGTGTGTATGGCAGTGTTTGTGGCGGTGTGTGTGGTGGTGTGTGTGGTGGTGTGTGTGGCGGCGGGTGTGGTGGTGTGTGTGGTGGCGGGTTTACGTTCGCGTTCGCTTTGGGTGATGAGCGGGTCGAGGGTTTCAATGGGTGTTTGTTGGAGCAGCGAGGGGTTCGCCAGCGCCAGTTGGTAATGGCGCGCTGCCTCGACAAAATAGCGCCGGTGAACTGATGCGCGCGATTCGCGAACGGATTGACGGGAGGGGGTGAGCCGCAGGTATTGGTTTGCGAGGGCGTAATGGAGGATGGCGGTCGTCACGGCGGGCAGGGTGACGCGCGGCTGCGATGATTGCGGCGGCTGTGTTTCGTCGAGCAGAGCGGCGAGCGATTGAAGCGGGTGGAGCGGGTTGCCGTCTTGTTTTTCGCGCGAGGAGTCGGCTTGGGTTTTCAGGAGAATTGCGCGCGCGGCATCGGTGGCGTTGCCGTCGACGATGGCCGCGTGGAGAATTTTTTCGAGTGTGACGGAGGCGGTTTCGAAGCGGCCCTCGCGCGCGGCGTCGGCTGCGGCCTGCCAGCCGGCGGCGGAGTCGGACGGCGCGGTTTTGGCGTTGAGTGCGATGACCAGGGAAAAGATGAGCACGCACGGACACGGGATTTTTGGAAAGAGGCGCGGCATTGTTATTGGGATGAAACAATACAAGGGCAGCGGGCACAGGCAAGTGTGGCGGGA
>JAISGL010000466.1 GCA_031263125.1 Opitutaceae bacterium
GTCTATGCGCTTGTGGGCAATCCGAATTGCGGGAAGAGCACGCTCTTCAACGCGCTCACCGGGCTTAAGCAGAAGATCGGCAATTATCCGGGTGTCACCGTCGAGAAAAAAACCGGCACCGCCTACTCGCAGCATGGGCATCCGATCACGCTCATCGATTTGCCGGGGGCGTATTCGCTCGCGGCGCGTTCGCCCGACGAGGCGGTGACGCGCGACGTGCTGCTCGGGCGGCGCGCGGACACGCCCCAGCCGGATCGCATTTTGTGCATCGTCGACGCGGCGAATCTGGAACGGAATCTTTATCTCGTCCACCAGGTGCTCGACCTCGGGCGTCCGGTGATTCTCGTGCTCAACATGATGGACCTCGCGGCGCGGGCGGGAATCAACATCCACGTGGCGCGGCTCGAAAAAACGCTCGGGATTCCCGTGATTCCGTGCGAGGCGGCGAACGGGAAGGGCATCGTGGAAACAAGGCTCGCGATGAGTCGCGGGGATTTGCCGCTGTCGAAACATGCGTGGGATGTGCCTGCGGCCATCGCACCGGCGGTGGCGGAGCTGCAATACTCGCTCGCGTCGAACGACGGCAAAGCGCCGCTCATCGCGCGCGCGGAGGCGCTGCTGTTGCTGACGGACCAGGACGCGATGCGCGTGGCCGGATCGACTCCGCTCAGCGGGCGCACGCATGCGATTCTCGCGAATTGGAAAAAGCGTTGGGACGACGAAGGCACCGACTGGTCGGGCGTGCTTGTGAACAGCCGTTACGATGCGATCTCGGCGTTGTGCGAGGGGATTGTCGGGCAGGCGGCGGGCGCGGCGGCGGGGCCGTCGCGCAGCGACAAAATCGACGCGGTCGTGACGCATCCGGTGTGGGGGTGGCTCGTGCTGGGCGCGATCATGGTGCTGTTGTTTTTGAGCATTTTCACGTTCGCGGAATATCCGATGGCGCTCATCGAAGGGTGGGCGGGCGGTTTGTCGGATTGGGTGAAGGGCGCGATGGCGGCGGGTGATTTGCGCGACTTGATAACGGACGGCGCGATTGCGGGTGTGGGCGCCGTGGTTGTGTTTTTGCCGCAGATTTTGATTTTGTTTTTCTTCATCGGGCTGCTGGAAAGCACGGGGTACATGGCGCGCGCGGCGTTCATCATGGACCGGCTGATGAGTTTTGTGGGGTTGAACGGGAAGGCGTTTATTCCGCTGCTCAGTTCGCACGCGTGCGCGATTCCGGGGATCATGGCGACGCGCACGATTGAAAGCCCGCGCGACCGGCTCGTCACGATTTTGGTCGCGCCATTCATGAGCTGCTCGGCGCGGCTGCCGGTTTATTTGCTGATGATCGCGACGATTGTGCCGGGCGGCCAGGCGTCGATGCCGGTGAAGGTCGGGCTGATGATGCTGCTGTATTTGCTCGGGCCGGCGGGCGCGTTTGTTTTCGCGTGGCTGTTCAAGCGCACGCTTTTCAAAGGCGAGCCGCCGGTGATGATCATGGAGCTGCCGCCGTATCGTCTGCCGCGCGTGCGCGACGTGCTGCTGCACATGATCGAGCGCGCGTGGATGTTCGTGAAGCGGGCGGGCACGGTGATTCTGGGGATTTCAATCGTGCTGTGGTTTTTGTCGACGTATCCGAAGATGGAAACGCCGCCGGATTCGGACGCAGGGACGTCGTTTGCGGCGCTTGCGAATACTGCAAATGCGAATGTGTCGGCGGAGGGCGTAACAAGCGATGCCCCTGCGTCCGAGGAAAACAAATCCGCGCAACTCGCGCACAGCTACGCGGGCATGGCGGGGCAGGCGATTGAGCCGGTGATCAAGCCGCTTGGTTTCAACTGGGAAATCGGCATCGGTTTGATCGGGTCGCTGGCGGCGCGCGAGGTGTTTGTTTCGACCATGAAGGTCGTCTACAACGTCGAGGGCGACGACGATGATGACACGACGACGTTGCGCGAAGCGTTTGCGAAGGCGACGTGGCCGGACGGGCGTCCGCTTTTCACGCCGCTGGTTTGTTTCACGCTGATGTTGTTTTATGTTTTCGCGATGCAGTGCATGAGCACGCTTGCGGTCGTGCGGCGCGAGACCAACTCGTGGCGCTGGCCGGCGTTCCAGCTGGCCTACATGACGGGCGCGGCGTGGGTCGTGTGCTTCGTGGTTTATCAGGCGGGGACGTTGTTGGGGTTTTGATTTTTTAACCGCGGCTTTTTTAACCGCGACTGAACGCATGATTAACGATCCGACATTTCAGAAATACGCGGCCATCGTCCTGGCGGCGGTGTCGTTGGCGTGGCTGGTTGCCCGCGCGTGGATGAAGCGCAGGAAACCCGGTTGCGGCGACGACTGCGCGTGCCCCGCGGACAAGTTTAAGAAGAAGTTGAAACGGTGAAAATGCGCGCGCCATGCGCCACGATCTGCAACCACGCTGTGATCCGTGACGCGAAATTTCGTCATGCCAAAAACGCTCTGTCAAAAACGCTCTGGGTTGTTGACAGACTCCGCAAAATGCCTTTTGTATGTGGCCTGATTTCCAAGATTTGCCTGGCGCTGAAATTCGACTGAAGGTCTGAATATCCGGTTTTCACGGAATACTGAGGTAATATTTTCGATCGACACGTTTGGCATAGCTGATTGTTGGATTGAAGGGATTCGCGTTTGCAAAAACGCACCCTCACATTCCGACATGGAAATCGCCCGTCAACCTGCCCGCACTTTTTATAACTTTTTGCATATCACAACCTTGTAACATAATGGATACAACTGACTCCCCCGCATCCGCCGCGCCTGAAAACAGCGCGCCCACACAATCTCCCGCAACTGCAACCGCAACCGCGGATGCCACGGCACAGCCCCTTGGACAGGTGGTCGCAACTCCCGCTCCCGCTTCCGTTCCCGCCCCAGTCCCTGCGCTCGCGCCTGCGCCCGCGCCCGCGCCCAAGCCGGAGAAACCCGACAACACGATTCGCGTCGAAGGCATCCTCGACATCGACACACAAAAAGGTGGCAACGGTCAGCTCCTCGACCCCACGCGCTATGGCAAACGCCGCCCGACCGATATCTTTGTTCCCAAGGAATTAATACGCCGCTTCAAGCTCCGCACCGGCCAGATGATCAGCGGCACCGCGTATCCGGCCGAGGGCAAGTTCCCGAATCCCAAAATGAAGTTCATCGAAAAAGTCGACGGCCTCGACATCGAGGAACGCCGCGCGAAGCTGGACTTCAATTCGCTCACGACCGTCTCGCCCGACAAAATGCTCCGCATGGAAACGAAGGACGAACGCATGACCACCCGCGCCGTCGATCTTTTCTGCCCGGTCGGCAAAGGCACCCGCGGCCTCATCGTCGCCCCGCCGCGCACCGGCAAAACCACGCTCCTGCGCGACATGGCGCTCGGCGTTTTGGAAAACAATCCCGAGTGCCACGTGATGATCCTCCTCGTCGACGAGCGCCCCGAGGAAGTCACCGATTTCAAACGCTCCGTCGCCGCCGAAATCTGGGCCTCGTCCAACGACGAACAGCTCGAAAACCACATCCGCGTCGCCGATCTCTGCATCGAGCGCGCCAAGCGCCTTGTTGAAACCGGCCGCCACGTCGTGCTCTTGCTCGACTCGATCACCCGCCTCGCCCGCGCGCACAACAATGCCCGCCACGGCGGCAAAACCATGTCGGGCGGCATCGATTCGCGCGCCATGGAAAAACCGCGCCAGCTCTTCGCCGCCGCGCGCAACACCGAGGAAGCCGGCTCGCTCACCATCGTGGCCTCCGTGCTCGTCGAAACCGGCAGCCGCATGGACGATATTATTTTCCAGGAGTTCAAGGGCACCGGCAACATGGAGCTTGTGCTCGACCGCAAGTGCGCCGAGATGCGCCTCTGGCCCGCGATCAACATCGCCAGTTCCGGCACCCGCCGCGAGGAACTCCTCATCGAGGCGAAGAGCCTCGACGCGATCCATTTCTTCCGCCGCGCCCTCGTGCAGCAACGCATCGAGGAATCCACCGAGACGATGATCCTGCGCCTCTCAAAAACGAAGAACAACGAGGAGTTCCTGAAACTCATTGCGCGATAAGGCGCGATTAAACCAAGGTGGCGCAGACAATCCTGTC
>JAISGL010000013.1 GCA_031263125.1 Opitutaceae bacterium
ATCTTGCCCGTGGACGGCGCGAAGCGCCGCCCCCCCCATGCCAGCCCCGACGCGGGCGAGACGCCCGCGCTACTCCCGGAACGCGGGCAAGATGCCCGCGCTACTTCCGGAACACGCGCGAGACGCCCGTGCCATAGCGTCTTGCTTGTCCAGTTTTTGAGATGCGCCCCGCTGGCGCGGCGTTGCCATTGCGAACTTGCCTCGGTGGCAGAGAGGGCCATGTTTCTCTTGCAATGACCGTGATCACCGCCAAACCCGCCACACGTCTCTTCCCTCGCGAGCGCCGCGTGCGCACGGCGCCATCGCGACGCCCGGAGGGACGTCCGCTGGTTTTATCGGAACAGTTTCTCGACTGGCTCGAACCCGGCGTCCATGCCGACCTCATCGCCGGACAAATTTTCATGCACTCCCCCGTCTCCATCGTCCACGCCGACGTCACCAACTTCCTCGACCGACTCATGGGTCAGTACATCGAGGAGTTCGATCTTGGAAAATTGTATCGCGAAACCGTCGCCGTGCGGCTCGGGCCGCGCGATGTGTTTTTGCCAGACCTCGCCTATTTCACGCGCGAGCAGGCCGCGAGGCTGGGCGCCACGCACGCGGACTTCGCGCCGGCGCTGGTCGTCGAAGTGCTTTCGCCGGCGACCGCGGCCCGCGACCGCGGCGCGAAGTTTTCCGCCTACGAGGCGCGTGGCGTGGCCGAATACTGGCTGGTTGATCCAAACGGCGGCGGGCACCATTTCTACCGGCGCATCGGCGATGTTTTCGAGGAATACGCGGAGGGTGAGGAGCGCGTCGTGTCGTCGGCATTGCCGGGTTTCTGGCTGAAACGCTCATGGCTTGCCGACGCCGGGCATCTGCCCGCCGTGGCCCCGTGCCTCGCCGAGTTGCGCACCGCGCGGCGGCGACGGTGAGCACGCGGCACGGGCGTTTCGTTTGTGTCTGGCGGTGAGGATGCCGCCGTTCTCCGTCGCACGCCCGTTCCCCGTCGCACGCGTTTTTTTTCGTCTACAAGCTCCGGTTGCTCTCTTGTTCCACTTTTCGATTCAGGCCATTTTTGTCATCTGTTATACGACAAGTGTGTCTGCCGGCCTTCATTTTCATGGGGAAATTGAGGCAGGGCATGTTGGTTTAAGTTTGTCACTGATGTTACGCGGTGCGTAGGGCCTGACCTTGTGTCAGGCCGCGTTTGCGTGGGAGGCCACACAGGTAATTCGCGGCCTGACACAAGGTCAGGCCCTGCAAAACCCTGCCGGTCGCGTAACATCAGTTTGTCATATAATAGATGACAAATGAGGTTGGGTGGCGGCTTTGGTTTCGCTGGCACTATTTTGGGGCACACGCGGAAAAGGCGGCTCCGATTATTCGCGACCTCGTTTATTCGCAGCCCCATTTATTCGCAGCCCCGATTATTCGCAGTCCCGACTATTTTGCTTTCACTGATTATTCCCGATTATTCATGGTTGCATTACACGGGTTGGGGCGTTCAAGTTTTGCGCTTCGTCATGGAAACCCCTTTGTATCAAAAGTCCGCGCCGCTGCCGCGGCATTTTCTCATGGGCAACGAGGCCGTGGCGCTTGGCGCGCGGCACGCGGGCGCGGCGCGCGGCGCCGGCTATCCGGGCACGCCGTCGAGCGAGATTTTGGACGAGTTCAACAAACTCGGCGGCCCGGCGGAGTGGGCGCCGAACGAAAAAGTCGCCGCCGAGGTTGCGCTCGGCGTCGCGTTCGCCGGAGCCGGCGCGTTTGTCACGATGAAACATGTCGGGCTTAACGTCGCCGCCGACGTGTTGTTCACCGCCGCCTACAGCGGGGTGGACGGCGCGCTGGTGTTCGTCGTCGCCGACGATCCGGGCATGGCGTCGAGCCAGAACGAACAGGATTCGCGCCGCTACGCCGTCGCCGCCGGGGTGCCGCTGCTGGAACCGTCCGATTCGCAGGATGCCTACGATTTCACGCGGCTGGCGTTCGAGGTTTCGCGGCGCTGGAGCATCCCCGTGCTGCTCAAGCTCACGACCCGTGTGTGCCATTCCGGCTCCGTCGTCGTGCCGCGCGCGCCGTCGCCAGTGCCGGAGCCGGCGACACTGCGTCCGCCGTCCGACATTTCGCGTCACGTGATGGTGCCCGGTCACGCAAGGCCGGCGCACCGGCGGTTGCGGGCGAAGCTCGCGGAAATCGCCGCGTGGAACGAAACCGAGGGGCCGAATGTGCGCATCACCGGCGATTTCGCGGGCGGCAATTCCGCGAGCGACGATTTCGCAGGTGCCGCCACCGGCGACACGTCGCTTGGCATCGTCACCAACGACGACGACGCGCCGCCTACGCCGTCCGCCATCGTCACCACTGCCGCCACCGTCGCCGACAATCTGTCCGGCATCGCTACTGCCGCCGCCACGCTGCCCACCACTACCGCCGCGCCCCTCGGCATCATCACCGCCGGCCCGTCGTTTCAATACGCGCGCGAGGCCGCGCCGGGGGCCGCGTTTTTCAAGGTTGGCATGGTTTATCCGCCGCCGATGAACGCTATCCTCGCGTTCACGCGCTCGGTGGGACGCGCGCTGGTCATCGAGGAAAACGACCCGGTGCTGGCCGACGCGGTGCGCGCCGCCGGCGGCGCCGTCGAAGGCACGCCGGAGCCGTTCCGCTTCGGCGAATTGAACGTCGCCCGGGTGCGCCGCCTCATCGCCGGCGACACGACGCCGGAGCCGCCGCCGCCGCGCGCCGTGCCGCCGCAACTGTGCGCGGGTTGCCCGCATTTGCGCACGTTTGCCTCGCTCAAAAAACTCGGCTGCTTCGTCGCGGGCGACATCGGCTGCTACACACTCGCGGCCGGCCCGCCGCTCTCCGCGCTGCACACGCAAATCTGCATGGGCGCCGGCATCGGCGTCGGCCTCGGCCTGCGCCACGTGCTGCCGCGCGAGGAGGCGCGCCGCGTGGTGAGCGTGATCGGCGACAGCACGTTTTTCCACAGCGGCCTGACCGGCCTGGCCGGGATGGCCTACAACACGCCGCCCACCGGCCACGTGCTCGTCATCCTCGACAACGCGACCACCGCGATGACCGGCCAGCAACACCACCCCGGCACCGGCAGACACCTCGACGGCACGCCCGCGGACAAAATCGACTACGAAAAAATCGCACGCGCGATGAACATCCCGCGCGTGGAAACCTTTGACCCGTTGCGCGACGCCGAGGCGTTCGAGACCGCGGTGCGCGACGCGCTCGAAAACGAACAACTCGCGGTCTTCGTCTCGCGGCGCCCCTGCGTGCTCGCCGCCGTGGCGGCCGCAAAAACGGCGGGAGGCGAAAAAAAATGAAAACCAACGCCACCGAGATGAACGCCACCGACGCGAACACCACCGACGCGAACGCCACCGACGTGAAGACCACCGACACAAAAGCCACCGACGCAAAAGTCACCAACGTGAAAATCGCCGGCCTCGGCGGCATGGGCGTGCTCACCGCCACGCGCATCCTCGCCGAAGTGTTTTTCCGGCGCGGGCTGGACGTGAAAAAAGCCGAGGTCCACGGCATGAGCCAGCGCGGCGGCTCGGTTTGCAGCGACGTGCGCGCCGGCCGGAAAGTCCTCAGCCCGATGATCCCCGAAGGCGAAACGGATTT
>JAISGL010000485.1 GCA_031263125.1 Opitutaceae bacterium
CTACACAGATTGCGACACTCTTTCCCTACACGACGCTCTTCCGATCTTAACTGATGTTACGCGGACGGCGCGCACGTAGCGCAGGCTGCCAAGCCTGCTGACGAGGCAAAGCCTCGCCCGGTTCGAAAAAAAACGAGCACCCGGCGGCATGCGGCAGGCAAAGCAGGCTTGGCAGCCTGCGCTACGTTTGCGCGAGGGCAACGCGAAGGCCATGCCGTCCCTGGGAGCGCGGGCATCTTTGCCCGCGATGAGTTTTCGAGATACACCAAGCGGGCACACGGCATTTCGCGGGCAGAGATGCCCGCGCTCCCAGGGACGGCATCCAGGATAGGAATCCAGGATAGGCATTCGCGCGGCATTCTCTCAATCGCGGGGTTCGAGTTTGTTTGATGGAGGATGGTGGATGGTGGAAGAACGCATCTGCGTCTTTTGCGTCCTGCATCCCTTTGGCTGCGTAATATCAGTTTGGAATTTGGAACTGATGTTACGCAGCCGGCGGATTTTGTAGGGCCTGACCTTGTGTCAGGCCGAGCACGCGTGGGAAGCTACACTGGTAATTCGCGGCCTGACACAAGGTCAGGCCCTACGCGGACTGACATGGGCGGGACGCCCATGCTACGCGGACATGGGCGGGACGCCCATGCTACACAATCATGGGCAGGATGCCCGGGCTGCCCGGAGCCACGTCAGAGCAGACCTAGCTTCATTTTGCCTTCCTCGCTGATCATCGACTGGTTCCAGGGCGGCTCCCATGTGATGCGGACTTCCGCTTCGGTCACGCCGGGGACAAGGAGGATTTTGGTTCTGGCGTCTTCCGCTATCGCCGGTCCCATGCCACAGCCGGGGGCCGTGAGGGTGAGGGCTACGCTGACTTTGTAGCGGGGGGCGTCCGCCACGGCGCCGGATGGAGCGCCACTTTGGCGGGGGGCGCTGGTCGCGGCGCCGGATGGAGCGTCGCTTTGGAGGGCGGCGTCCGCAGCGGCGCCGGGTTCGATTTTTTCGACGTCCATCGTGTAGACGAGGCCGAGGTCGACGATGTTCACGGGGATTTCCGGGTCGTAGACTTTTTTGAGTTGATCCCAGATGGCTTCGGGGTTCGGCGCGCCGTTTTCAAGGGTTTCCGTGTGCACGTGGTCGTCGGGCACGGTTTCACCGATGGCGTCGCCGTCTTTGCCGTCGATGCGGTAGAGTCCGTAGTCGGCTTGCACGGTGTGGCTGCCTCCCAGGGTTTGGTGCAGGATGACTTTTGTGCCGGCGGCGAGGTATTGTTTGTCTCCGCTCGGGATTTGCGTCGCGTCGACGTCGCGGCTGAGGATGCGTTCTTTGGACATGGTGGCGTGTGGGTGGTTTTTGATTTTTCGTTTTTTAATTAACCGCGGGGGGCGCGGAGGGCACGGAGATTTTTTGTGTGTTTTGCCCCGTGTTTTTCGCGTGTTTCGTGGTGGGTGTTTCGTGGTGGGTTATTATTTTTTGAATCTGGTCTGGATGAGCGCGCTGAGGGCGGTGTGCAGTTCTTCGTTTTCGAGTTTGTCGAGGACTTCCTCGAAGAATCCGGCGACGAGGAGTTCGTGCGCTTGCGCGGGGTCGATGCCGCGGGACTGGAGGTAGAAGGCCTGCTCTTCGGGGATGCGGGCGCTCGTGGCGCCGTGCGTGCAGCGGACGTCGTTGGCTTGGATTTCCAGGCCGGGGAGGCTGTGGGCCTCGGCGTCGTCGCTGAGCATGAGGTTGCGGTTGGATTGGTAGGCGTCGGTTTTTTGCGCGTCGGGTTCCACGATGATGAGGCCGGAGAAGATGGTTTTGGCCGTGTCGAGGAGCGCGTTTTTGTAGAGGAGGTTGGAGGAGGTGGCGGGGGCTTGGTGGGTCTGGAGGGTGCGCTGGTCGAATTGTCGCGCGCCGTCGGCGACGGTGAGGGCGAGCATTTCGGAGTGCGCGCCGGGGCCTTGGAGGCGGGAGTGCGATTCGTGGCGCGCGTGGCGTCCGCCGAGGTGGATGTTGAGCGAGAGGATGCGCGCGTCGCGTTGCGCGACGATGGAGTTGGTCTGGAAGGCGAGGGTGTTCGAGGACCAGGTTTGCGCGCCGATGTAGGTGAGGCGCGCGCCGGGGCCGGCGTGGAGGTCGTTCACGCCGCTGGCGAAGTGGCGGGCGGCGGGTTCGGCGCTGGTGAAGTGTTCGACGAGGGTGGCGCGTGCGTTGTCTTCGAGGATGACGAGGGTGTGGGGGTAGACGCTGGTGGCGTCGCCGGTGGCGATGTGTTCGAGGAGGAGCGGGGTGGCGATGGTGGTGTTTTTCGGGACGTAGAGGAGCGCGCCGCTGGTGGTGAGGGCGGTGTTGAGGGCGGTGAATTTTTCGCTGCCGAGGGCGACGTCGTGTTTTTGGAGGTAGGCGCGGATGTGGTGCGGGTACTTTTGGATGGCTTCTTCGAGGGGGCAGAAGATGACGCCGCGCGCGGCGAGGTCGCCGGGGAGTGGGGCGGTGTGCGCGAGGCGGTTGTTGGCGAAGGTGAGCGAGGCGGCGTGTTTGAAGGGGGGGAGCGCGAGGCGGGCGGAGCGGGTGTTGGGCGCGGGTTGGGGGGACGTGCCGGTCAGGTCGAAGGGGGCGAGGTTGATGGCGGCGAGGTCGGAGAAGCGCCAGCGTTCGTCGGTGCGCGCGGGGAGGGGGGCGGCGGTGTAGCGGTCCCAAGCGGCGCGGCGGGTGTCGGCCCACCATTGCGGGAGGGCGGGCGCGGGTGTGGGCGCGAGTGTGGGCGCGGGTGGGGGTGCGGGCGGCGTGGGGGTATGCGCGGGCGTGGGGGCAGGCGCGGGCGTGAGCGCGGGCGGCGTGGGTGTGAGGGCGGGCGTGGGTGTGGGTGTGGATGCGGGTGCGGACATGTGGTTGGTTGAGAGGATGGCGTGTGGTTTTTTCTGGATCGGGCGGATCGGGCGGATCGGACAGATCTGACAGATCGGCCTGATCAGCCTGATGCTGTGTTTGCCGGCGGCGTCAGCCGACGCTGCCTTCCATTTCGAGTTCGATGAGGCGTTTGAGTTCGACGGAGTACTCCATCGGGAACTGGCTCGCGAGGTCGTTGATGAAGCCGTTGACGGCGAGGCTCATCGCCTGCGCTTCGGTGAGGCCGCGCTGGCGCATGTAGAAGATCATTTCCTCACTGACTTTCGAGACGCTGGCTTCGTGTTGCGTGGCGTGTTTGTCGCCACGGACGGTGATCGCGGGGTAGGTGTCGGTGCGGCTGTTGGTGTTGATGAGGAGGGCGTCACACTCGGTGTTGTTTTTGCAGCCGCGGAGGTGTTTGGGGATGTGGACGAGTCCGCGGTAGGTGGCGCGGCCCTGGCCGACGGAGATGGATTTCGAGACGATGGTGGAGGTCGTTTCGTCGGCGGCGTGGATCATTTTCGCGCCGGTATCCTGGTGCTGTCCGTCGTTGGCGAGGGCGATGGAGATGACTTCGCCGCGGGCGCGGCGGCCTTTGAGGACGACGCCGGGATACTTCATGGTGAGGCGGCTGCCGATGTTGCAGTCGATCCATTTGATTTCGGCGTCTTCGAGGGCGAGGCCGCGGTTGGTGACGAGGTTGTAGACGTTGGGCGCCCAGTTTTGGACGGTGATGTATTGGATTTTCGCGCCTTTGAGGGCGACGAGTTCGACGACGGCGGAGTGGAGCGTGGAGGTGCTGAATTTGGGCGCGGTGCAGCCTTCCATGTAGGTGAGTTCGGCGCCTTCGCCGGCGATGATGAGGGTGCGTTCAAACTGGCCGAAGTTTTCGGCGTTGATGCGGAAGTAGGCCTGGAGGGGTTGCGCGACTTTCACGCCGGGGGGGACGTAGATGAAGGAGCCGCCGGAGAAGACGGCGCTGTTGAGGGCGGAGAATTTGTTGTCGCCGGTGGGGATGACTTTGCCGAACCATTTGCGGAAGAGCGCGGGGTATTCGCGGAGCGCCTGGGTGGAGTTCATGAAGATGACGCCTTGCCGGGCGACGATTTCCTTGACGTTGGAGTAGGCGGCTTCGGAGTCGAACTGGGCTTCGACGCCGGCGAGGTGTTTGCGTTCCTGTTCGGGGATGCCGAGGCGTTCGAAGGTTTTTTTGATGTCCTCGGGGACTTCGGCCCAGGTGCGTTTGGGTTTCTGGCCTTGGGCGAGGTAGTAGCGGATTTTGTCGAAGTTGATGTTTTCGAGGTCGCGCGTGGCCCAGTGGGTGGGGAGGGATTTGGCGAGGAAGGCTTTGAGGGCGTCGAGGCGGAAGTCGAGGAGCCACGGGGCTTCTTTTTTGACGGCGCTGATGTAGCGGACGGTGTTTTCCGTGAGGCCGCTGCCGGCATCGTAATCGTATTTGATGTCGTAGGTGAAATCGCCGAGGGACTGGTCGATGCCGACGGT
>JAISGL010000200.1 GCA_031263125.1 Opitutaceae bacterium
CTATGCAGGCGAGGGATTTTTGTGAGATACTGCCGAACATGTTTCTACATCAGAAAAGCAAGTCTGTTCGGAGAGTTGGTTACAGCCATTGGAATCTTTGCCGAACGGTGCGCACGGCGCGCGGCCCCCCTGCCTCATCCGTAACGTAATGTAGTGCCGAAAATCGACCTCTTGGAATGGTAACACGTTGATTATCAAGAATCGGACTTTTTGAACTGCGGAACTCGGGCTAATGTGCGAACAAAAACCGTAAAAAGGCTATAAAAACAGGGACAGACTCTAGATTAGGCTTGCTGCATGGCTATTTTCCGGCGTTTGTTTTCCGCATGAGAATCGCACGGATAAAGATTCATGGTGAAGATGCCGTTTACCACTGCATCTCCCGCACCGTTAACGGCGAACGGCTCTTCGACGAGGACGCCAAGGAGATGTTCCGCCGTCAAATGTGGCAAATCGCCGACTATTGCGGCGTTTCCATTCTCACCTATGCCGTCATGGAAAATCACTTCCATGTGCTTGTCAGGGTTCCAAAAAAAGCACCGGTCTCCGATGAGGAACATTTGCGTCGCTATCGCTTGCTCTACCCGGAACCAACCCGCTTCCAAACTGCCTCGCTGGCGGTCGTCGAAGCACAGCTCCAGGCTGGCGGCCCCGATGCCGAGGCGTGGCGCAAACAGCAACTCGCGCTCATGAATGATGTCTCGGCTTTCATGAAGCTGCTCAAACAACGCTTCACCATTTGGTTCAACAAAACACACAACCGCTTCGGCACACTCTGGGCCGAGCGTTTCAAGAGCGTGCTCGTTCAACCAGCAGGGCGCGCTGTTCGCGTCATGGCCGCGTACATTGATTTGAATCCCGTGCGCGCAGGACTTGTCGATGATCCCAAGGACTACCGGTTTTGTGGCTATAGCGAGGCTGTCGCGGGCAGGAAAATCGCACAGGCGGGGCTTGTGCATGTAATCGGCGAGGATGACGCGCGTACCTGGCAGGCCGCGCAAGAATACTACCGGCTCATGATTATCGGCAGCGGCGCAAAACCGCGCGCTGGCAAAGCCGCCGTTTCCGAAAATCTTTTCGAGGAGACGATGCACGCGGGAGGGAAGCTACCACTGACCACCGCATTGAGATGCCAGATACGTTATTTTACTAACGGAGGCATAATCGGCGGCAGGGCCTTTGTCGCGAAACAACTCACACTCCTCCGACGAAAGACAGGGTTGCGCCGTCGCAAGGAACCCAGCGCCCTGCCGCCCGTCTGCGACTGGGGCATCGCGAACGCGAATGGCGGCAGTGGCACAGCCGGCAGTAGCGACGCAGAAGAAATCATGGTTATGCGCACGCCACGGCGGCGCACGCTTGCGTCCGGCTGAATCGAACCGGCGCGGCGTGAACAGACTCAACGACTCAACAACAAACGCAACAAACGGGCAGGGCGCAACAAACGGGCAGGGCAAGTCTGGCAACTTACACCAGCTGATGTTACGCGGACGACAGGATTTTACAGAGCCTGGCCTTGTGTCAGGCTGCGCCCGTATGGGAGGCCACACTGGTAACTGATGTTACGCATCCGGCTGATTCCGTAGGTCTGACCTTGTGTCAGGCCGTATACGCATGGGAGGCCACACTGGTAATTCGCGGCCTGACACAAGGTCAGGCCCTACGCACTGCGTGACATCAGTTGCGCCAGTGTCCAATCAATTGGCATCAGCCGGGTGGTTTTCCCCTGGAATTGCTCACCACCGGATTTTCGCTTTTTCGAACCGCACAGACAACAGACAGCCCACGTTGCATTATTCCGAATCCGGCTCCTTTCCAAAGAACCAAGAGGTTTTTTGGTAGGGCGGTCTCGCCGAGACCGCCGGGAAGAACGGGTGACGAACGCGGCGGTCTCAGCGAGACCGCCCTACCATAACCGGCCTTCGTGTAACATCAGTTGGCAGCCAAGCAAAAAACCGTTCACGGCTTTCTTGTATTAAAAACGTTGAAAAATCTTTTAATACACTCCCTTGCCAGACATGCCCCAAAGTTTCCTTCCGACTATATCCTCGAATTTCACGCAACCAGTGTGTCTGCTGTCCGCCGAACTGGTGCGATTGTCTCCCAGCACAAAAAAACAACCTTCGGGAATTACAATGGCATCACGCTGACGATGTGAACGTTCGCTGACTCGGGATTGATCCATTGCGATGACATACGCCGCTTCCCCAAGTTTTTCCTCATACAATGACAATTCTCCGTCGGCGCGCAGGAATTGTTGGGACACCGGTGTATCATTGATGACAAATGCATATGCACTTGTGCTTATACGATCACCGGGGATTCCCACAACCCGTTTAAAAAACACGGACCGCTCGCCATTGATATTAATATTAAATGCGATTAAATCGCCCCGTTTTACATCATCAGCGGACGAATATGCCAGCTTATAAATCCAAATGGCGTCTCCAATTTTGACAGTTGGATACATGCTCACGCTACGTATTCCGTAAGGAACCAAAATCCAAAGCCTGACGGACACGAATATCATTAATAACAAGATCGCTGATATTATTACAACAAAAGCCACTTTTCCGGGACTCCTGTTTTTTGTCGGGATTGGAGGAGGCTTGTTCATTATTGAGCGAGGGTGGATTTGGCCGGTTGCGCACGTTGGATACAGCATGAACAGGAATGTTATTATTGCATCGTCGCGGCGAACCGGCCGGCGGCGGCTTCAAGGGCCGCGGCGGCTCCTGCGCCGGCGGAGTCGGCTCCGCTCAACGTATGGATGTCCGCGAAAACGTCGCGCAACTTTTTCTCCGCGCCCGCCTCCACGCAGCCGCCAAACGCCACCACCGGTTTGCCCTCGCGCCGCGCGAGCCGGGCAAGCTCGGCGGGGCCTTTTCCGAAGAGCGTCTGGCTGTCGAGCTTGCCTTCGCCGGTGATGACGAGATCGCACTCGCGCACGGCGGCTTCGATTCCGGCGAGTTCGGCGATGGCGCCGAAACCGGGTTTCAGTTTTGCGCCGCAAAACGTCATAAGCCCGTAGCCGAGACCGCCGGCAGCGCCCGCCCCCGGCGTGTCGCGGTGATCGACACCGAGATCGCGCGCGATCAAACCGGCAATGCGCGCGAGCGCGGCGTCCATGCGTTCGGGATCGCGAAGCCCTTTTTGCGGGCCGTAAACATGCGACGCACCCCCGGGGCCAAGGAGCGGATTGGTCACGTCGCAAAGTCCGATGATCTCCACGGAGGCGAGCGGATTCATCGCGGGGGCGGCAATGCGGACGATGCGTCCGTAGTTTGCAGGGAGCGGTTCGACGTCGCGGTTTTGCGTATCAAGAAACCGGTACCCGAGCGCGGCGCCGATGCCGAGGCCGGCGTCATTGGTTGCGCTGCCGCCAAGTCCGACATGAATGCGTGCCAGGCCGGAAGGCCACGCGGCGCGCCGCCCGTCCGCATCCGTCATCGCGTCCGCATCCGTCATTGCATTCGCATCCGTCACCATGTCCGCATATGCCATCGCATTCGCATCCGTCATCGCATTCGCATCCATCACCGTGTCCGCATTCGTCACTGCGTCCGCAACATCCGCCATCGTGCAGTCCCCCGTGGCGAGCGCGCGCAGCACGATGCCGGTGCCGAGCGTGTTCAGTTGCCACGGATTTCGTTTTTCCAAAGGCACGCGCTTCAAGCCGGAGGCGCCGGCCATTTCGAAAAACGCCTGGTTGCGCGAAATCGCCGCCGTCGCCACGCATGGCTCGTGATGCGGCGTGACGGTCGTGATCAACGCCAGCCTGGCATCGGGAAGCGCGGCGCAAACGGCGTCCGTCGTGCCCTCGCCGCCATCGGCGATGGGAAGCAGGCGGATGACAAGCGACGCTCCATCGGGCGCATGCGCGCGCAAGCCGCGTTCGATGGCCCGCGCGGCCTCGGTGGCAGTGAGCGTGCCCTTGAATTT
>JAISGL010000311.1 GCA_031263125.1 Opitutaceae bacterium
GGCGCGGTGGAGATTTTCGACGTGGACCGGCACCGCATCCCCGCACGCGGCGCGGAGCCTGGGCACTGGCACTACGATGTGCGCTTTGTCGTGGAGGCCGACCCGGATGAGCCGCTTGTCATCACGGACGAGTCGAATGCTCTGGCGTGGGTTGCCCTCGCCGACGTCGCGCGGCTCAATCCCGAAGAGTCAATGCTGCGCATGGTGCGAAAGACGCGCGCGGGCACAAACACATCCGAGGACGTTTGATCATGGTATTTTCCACCGACATGGACACATTTGGCTGCAAACGCTAACATCACGAGGCAAGCGACGTGCCTGCCGCAAGCGACGCCCCTGCCGCATAAAATCCAAAAAATTCCAGACGTTAGTAACTGATGTTACGCAGCCGGCAGATTTCGTAGGGCCTGACCTTGTGTCAGGCCGCGCCCGCGTGGGAGGCCACATAGGTAATTCGCGGCCTGACGCAAGGTCAGGCCCTACGGCTCGCGTAACATCAGTTGGTAATTACGCGAGCCGCGCTTTCACCGTGCGGCGGTCCTGGTCGAGGCGGCGGGCGGTTTCCTCGATGTTGCCGCCGGATTGCGCGTGGATGAGGCGGGTGTAGCGGCGCAACAGGTCCTCGGCGGTGAGGCGGCCACTGGCGATGAGGGCGTTCCAGTCGTTTGCGCCGGCATCGGCATCGGCGCCGGGGGCGAGCAGCGAGGCGGGGTGATATTCGCCGCGCACGAGGAGATTGCGCATGCATTGTTCGAGTTCGCGGAAGTTGCCGGGCCACGCGTAGGCGTTGCCGAGGTTTTTGCGTATCCAGGCGGCGGACTCGCGCGCGAAGGGCGGGGCTTCGTCGTCGCCGAGCAACCGGCGCGCGATGTAGGCGGTGAGGGTTTCGAGTTCGGCGGGGGCGTCGTCGAGTTGCTCGCGCAACGACGGGGTGCGCACGATGTCCGAGCAGAGCCGGTAATAAAAATCCTCGCGGAAGCGGCCGCGGCGGATTTCGGCGGGGAGATCGCGGTGCGTGGCGGCGATGATTTTCCCGGAAAATGCGCGCGTGTCGGTGTCGCCGAGGCGCTGGAAGGCGCGCGATTGGAGGACGCGGAGGAGCTTTACCTGGATGGCGGTGTCGACGTCGCCGATTTCATCGAGAAACACGGCGCCGTTGGCGGGACAGATTTCGAGCCAGCCGGCGCGGTCGGCGAGCGCGCCGGTGAACGCGCCGCGTTTATGGCCGAAGAGTTCCGACTCGATGAGGGTGGGGGAGAGCGCGGAGAGGTTGAGCGGGAAAAACGCGCCGGTGTAGTCGTCGCTGAATTCGCCGCGGCGCGCGTCGAAGGGGATGTAGCGCGAGAGGCCGATGGCGCGCGCGACGAGTTCCTTGCCGGTGCCCGAGGGGCCGGTGATGAGCGTGGCGTAATCGTGCATGCGCGAAAAGAGGGCGCGCCGGTAGCGGCCCGTGTCGCGCGTGAAAATGGATTCCCATATTTGCGCGCGCAGGCGCACCATCGGCTTCGAGCCGCCGGTCAGCGCGTGGTGGATGTAGTGGAATGCGCGGCGCAGTTGAAACGCGTACGCGAAAAGGTGCGGGGACGGCTCCGCGTCGAGAATCGTGATGCCGGGCAGGCGCAGCAGGCGTTCGAGCGTGTTGCGAAAGGCGCCGTGGAAATTGGGGCGGATGGCCAGCTTGTTGTCCGCGGGGGCGGCGGCGCGCGCGCGGGCGCTGTCCTGGTTTTGCGCGGCGGCGGCGCGGCGGCGTTTTTCGGATTCGAGGATGAGCGCGTCGAACTGCGTCGCGTAGGCATGATAGAGCCAGAAGCTCGCGACGCTGACGTAGGCGGTCATTTCTTCGCGTGTGATGCCGCGTCCGTCCCTGGGCCAGCGCGTGCGCAGTTTTTCGGTGAGCGTTTCCGAGCGTTTGAGCAACGCGGAGATGTTCGGGTGCGTCAGCGCGCTGTCGTCGGTCATGAGCACATTCCAGTCGGCGCCGGATTCGACGAACTCCTTTCCCAACGCCTCGCGCTCAAACTGCACGCGTTCCGGCAGAAAGTGATTCGAGTGACTGATGCGTTCCACGGATTGCGCGAAATGCAGTTCCTCCGGGGTGAACAGGCGTTTGGTGGTGGTGGTGGCCATGCGGGGCATCACAGGCATCCGGCATAATATGTCAATCGTTCCGGCATAATATGCCAGTGCGCGGCAGATTGCATGAAAGGCTTGTTTTTTTAAGCCGTTGTCATGAAAAGAATTGAGTTGTTTTGCATTTGTCTGGCACGGCTTTGGCTAAAAGCGACGGCGCTATGAAAAGCGTTATGAAAACCACACTCAAAGTCAGTTCACTTGCGCGGCCACTCCGTTGGGTCGCGTTTTCCGCGGCCGTGTTTTCGATGCTCCTGCTCACGGGCATCATGACCGGTTTGCGCGCGGCGGGCACGCTCACGCCGGTCGGCGCCGTGCATGCGCCGATCCAGATTCGCGAGCATCAGGTCAACGTCACCATCAACAACGGTTTTGCGCAGACCGAGGTGTTGCAGACGTTCTTTAATCCGAACGGCGCCGACCTCGAGGCGATCTACGCGTTTCCCGTGCCGAAGAGCGCGAGCCTTTCCGAGGTCACGATCCAGAGCGGCGAAAAAACGCTGCACGGCGAAGTGCTCCGCAAGGCCGACGCGGAAACCGTCTACAAGGAGGAAAAAGACAAAGGCAACGACGCCGGCCTCGCCGTGAAAAACGGCTTCCAGACTCATGAGTTCCGCATAAGCGCCGTGCGCGCGAACAGCGAGGCGCATTTGCGTTTCGTGTATTACCAGCCGCTCGAAATCGACACCGGCGTGGGCCGCTATCTGTATCCGCTTGAGGACGGCGGCACCGACGAACTCGCAAGCTCGTTCTGGCAGCCAACGAACGCGCAGGTCGAGGGACGCCTCGCGATCAACGTCGACCTGAAATCCGCCTGGCCGGTCGAGGACCTGCGTTCGCCCGGCAACGAAAACGCCGCCAGTATCCAGAAACTGGATACGGGCCACTGGCGTCTCACGCTCGACTGCCCCGCCGCGCAGCTCACGCGCGACTTCGTGCTCTACTACCGCCTCGCCGCCGACCTGCCCGGACGTGTGGAGGTGATTCCCTATCGCGCCGCGCCCGACAAGCCCGGCACGTTCATGGCCATCGTCACGCCGGGCATCGACCTGCAACCGATCAACGCGTCCGATTATGTTTTTGTGCTGGATACCTCCGGCTCCATGCAGGGCAAAATCGCCACGCTCGCCAACGGCATCGCCAAAGTTTTGGGCAAGATGAACCCCGGCGACCGCTTCCGCATCATCACGTTTGAAAGCAACGCGCGCGAAGTTTTCCCGATGACCGCGGCCACGCCGGAAAATGTCGGGCGCGCGGTTTCGCTGGTGCAATCGCTCCGGCCAGGCGGCAGCACCAACATCTACGCCGGCCTCAAGCTCGGACTCGACAGCCTCGACGCCGACCGCGCCACGAGCATCATCCTCGTCACCGACGGCGTGACGAACGAAGGCATCGTCAACCCGGGGGCGTTCTACTCGCTGCTCAAGAAAAACGACATCCGCTTCTTCGGTTTCCTCATGGGCAACAGCTCCAACTGGCCGCTCATGCGCGTGATGGGCGAGGCGACCGGCGGCTTCTATGCGGCGGTGTCGAACGCCGACGACATTGTCGGGCAAATCCTGCTCGCGAAATCCAAGGTCACCCACGAATCGCTGCACCACGCCACGTTCAAGTTCAGCGGCGGCGCGACCTCCGGCCTCACCGGCGAACTGCCGAGAAAAATCTATCGCGGACAGCAACTCGTCCTCTTCGGCCGCTACGACAAGGCCGGCCCCGCCACGCTCACGCTCAACGCAAAACTCACCGGCGAGGACAAGACCTACGCGACCAAGTTCAACTTCCCCGAGACGGACACCGCCAATCCCGAACTCGAACGCCTCTGGGCGCTCGCCCAAATCGAGCAGATCGAGCTTCTGGAAAACATCGGCCAAATGCCCCCGGGCGAATCGAAGGACGCCATCGCCGACCTCGGTGTGATGTATCAACTCGTCACCGACCACACCTCGATGGTCGTGCTCGACGACGCCACGCACGCCATGCGCGGCATCG
>JAISGL010000375.1 GCA_031263125.1 Opitutaceae bacterium
CTATCTGAGACAAGCCCCACAAAAAACAATCCGTCGCACAAATAAGGGAGAGTTGGCAGGAGCGGCAGGAATTGGTACAATCTGCCGCTCCTGCCTACTCTGCCATCAGAACGAATTATATCCCTCAAATAATTGTTGGCAAAAGATGAAAAATAAGATTCGACGCTTTCTGTTAATATCCGGGTGCATTGCGCTTTTCGTTAGTCTTGCACTGGGAGACTTTTCTGCGTCCTATCCAGGCCAGGCAGCGAGAACGGTCCAGGCGGCATTGAGAAATTTACCAGGCGATTTTATATTTATCCCGCTCTACGGAGTGTGTGCGATCCTCCTCTATTTTATACTAAAACCAAAATCATAAAGAAAGAGGCCAGGGACGTCAGTCAGAAGAAGATGTTTCAGTGCTCGCGCTACGCGCTACTTTTCCGTCTTCGGCAGCAACCTGCCTATGACAAACAACAGCACGGCCACGACGAGCGCCAAGGCCACCCAGAACAGGGCGCGCTTCGTGAACTGGCCCGGTTCGGACGGCGGCGCGGGGGGGCGGTAATCGGGCGTGGCGGCAATCGCGCCGGTGGAAATTTCCGTGACGGGCAAATTCGCAAATTGGTCGGACAGCGCCACGATGTCGTAGCGCGGCGCGACGGCCCGCGGGTTGCCCGATAAAAACACGTGGCGGCCCGCGACAGTCGGATTGAAGGCGATGTGCACCGGGCGGCGTTTCGCATTCAGGCTGCGCACGTCGAGCGGCGGGCTGTCGCCATTTTCGATATGCACGACGATTTGCCGCGCGGGCACGAAGATGCCGTCGAGATCGAGCGTGATTTTGTGCGCCGCGATTTGGTTCCCGACGTTCACGCGATAAATCGTGTCACCGCGCGAGAGCACGTTTTTTTCGCCGGCGTTTTTTTCGCCGGCGGAAAGCGTCACGCCGCGCATGAAGAGCGGGTCGTTGATTGTAAACTCAAGCGCGGAAAGCGTGAGGTTGGCCGCGCCGAGATCGACCGTGAGCAGCGTTTCGCCGGCGCGTTGTTCCGTGGAGACAATCCGCGCCTCCACCGCCTCGTCGGGCGCGGCGGAACGCGCCGCCGTTTCGGTGACGGTGCGAAGCTGCGCGCCCGTGACCGCCACAGGCGCGGTTTCAAACGCAATCGTCACCCGCACCCACGCCGCCGCGCGGCGGTTCAGCGAAAGGGTGTTTTGCACGACGGCGCCGTAACGGCTCCCCTGCCCTCGCCCTCGCCGGAAGAGCGCCTGGCCGCGCGCGAGCGTTTCCCACGTCCGGCCGTCGCCGGAGATTTCCACGCGCGCCGGCAGCAGGTAGTCGGTCGTGTCGGGGATGAGCAGCTCCGCCGATTCGAGGCGCTCGTCCGTGCCGGTTTTGATTGTGACGGCGAGTTCTTTTTTCGCGGCGTTGAGTTCGAGCGCCGCCGTGCGGTGGAGCGTCTTCGTCGTCTCGTAGGCCGCGCGCGCCGCTGGCAGTTTCAAAAACGCGCAGGGCAACTCGGCGCCGTCCGGCGACAGGATGCGCAGGTCGCGCAAATCGGGCTGCGCGGCGCCGAGCGTGTCCGCCGGCGCCGCGATGCGCACCGGCCCCGCGCGGTCGATGTCGAACGTCTGCCGGAATTGCCACTCCGCGGGGTCGAGCGCGAAGCCCGTGACGCCGGCGGCGCAAATGGAGAAAGAGAGCGCGATTGACGGAAGGAGTTTTTTCATTGTGCGGAAGATGATGGAGGGACGGGCGGCGGCGCGGGCGGCGGAGAATGCGGCGGCGGAAACGGCAGCGGCGCGGGCGGAGGCGGCATGGGCGGAGGCGGCACGGGCGGCGGCGGCGCGGGAGGCGGTTTGCCGGTGTCGCGCGGCGCGATGTATTTTTGATAGAGGAACGACGCGAGGATCATGATCATCGCGACGACAAACAGCGCCGCCACGCGATACAGCGTTTCGAGGCTCGCGAGGTCGTGCAGCGCGAGCTTGAGCGCCACGACCGCGAGCAGCCCCAGCGCCGCGCAACGCGTCACGCGCTGGCGCCGCGCGATGCCCGCCACGAGCAGCGCCAGCGCGAACAGCGCCCACGCAATCGTATACGACATGTCGCGCGCGAAGTTGCCCGAGAATTGCAGCGTGAGCGCGTGCCGCCCAGGTTCCGTGAAGAAATCGGCGATCTCGATGTTGAGCAGCAGAAACGCGAGCACGACGCCGGGCGCGGGCAGGATTTTTGCGGCGGCGTCGTTGAAACGATTCCGCCGCGCCCCCTTCAGGAACCACGCGCCCGCAAACATGCACGCCGCCGCGATGCCGTAGGTGTAGAGATACCAGTTCAAAACCGGCACGGCGCCGCGCACGTGATAACCGAGCACGGCGGGATTCAACGCCAGCCGCGCAAACGCGACCGCGAGCAACCCCGCGCCCGCCCACGGCAGCGCGCGATGCGGCACGCGCGTGTGGAGCCACAACAGCGCCGCGCCCTCCAGCGCCCACGCGATCGTGATCCACTGCCGGCTGAACTGAATCGGGAAAATCAGCGTGATGAACAACAGCGCCACGCCGCCGAACAACGCCAGCCGCCCCATGCGCCGCGGATGCCCCGGCGGATCGAGTCGCAGCACCGCCACGAGACCCGCCAGCGCGGGAATCGCAAACGCCGCCGGCACCATGCCCATGACGTCGTTTGGCCAGAACGTTTTTATCATCCAATGGATGAGCGGAAAATACAGCACGCCGGACGCCGCCGACGCAAACCACGCGCCGCGCGTATCCGAAAACGCACCGCGAAACACAAACGGGAACACAGTGAAAATCGCATAAAAGCCGGCGAACCAGCCAAGCGCCGCCGCCGTCGAAACAGCGGCCTGTTGATCCGGATTAAAAAACACACCGGCCATGCCCGTGCGCCACACGTAACAAACCGCCACCACGCCGGCCAGCGCGCACGCCGGCAGCCATTCGTTTTTCAGAATCTTCGCCAGCCCGAGCGTGAGCACCGCGAGCAGCAGCCCGAGTCCGAATATCGGCGTCGGGTCGGCCAGCATCATCCGCGCCTCCAGCATCACGATCAGCACGAACGGCAGCAGCGACGACAGCGCGGGCAACGCCGCCACGCCGAAGCCGCCGCCGCTTTTTCCGCCTTCATCCGCGCGCCTCCGCCCGAGCCAGAGCGACGCCGCGAAAAACAGCACCGCAAATCCGCCCGTCACGAGCAGCAACGGCAACGGCGCATGCGCCATGTCCACCGGAATCTTGCACACCCACACGCCCGCCACCGCCAGCGTCAGCACGAGCACGGCCACCACGCTCGCGAGCGAACGCGTAAACGCCGCGCACACAATCGCCGTGAAATCGATCAGCAAAATTGCGGGCCACACGAGCCACGGCACATACGGGTCCTGTACCACCGGCATGAGCACAATCAACACGAGCACCAGCGCGAGCGGCGCAAAAAAATGCGCGACAGCTCCCGCGCCCGCCGCGTCCACTCCGGGTCGCACGCGCGCCAGCGCCAGCGGAAACGCCGTGTGCGCCACCGCGAACACAAAGTAACCCGCCAGCGCCCACGTCAGCAGACCCGAATGCGGGCCGACGTTTTTCGCGGTCCAGACGGCGAGAATCACAAACACCGCAAAACCCGCCAGCGCCGGAATCCACCCGGAATCCGTGCCGCGCCGGTCAAGCGCCGCGACGGCGAGCGCGCACGCGTCGGCCAGAAAGATGAACCCGAGCAGCAGCCACGGAATCCCCGCCGCGACCGTGTTCACGCCCAGATACAGCGCGAAGCCAAACGACACCAGCACGAGCGCCGCCACGCAGCGGCTGTGTTGCGCGCCCTCGCGCCGCATGCGCCGCGCCACGCAATAACCCGCGAGGAACAGCGCGTCGAACACCAGGCACACGACCACCGACTCGGCGACGTCGCTGTCGAATTCCAAAAACCTGGCCGCCCAGCCGATCACCGTGACCGCCGTCCCGAGCGCGCCGAACGACACAAGAAAATCCCACCGCCGGTGCAACGCCACCGCGTGGAGTCCGGCGACGAGCAGCGCGATGTAGCCGAAAAGCCCAGGCGGATTGTCCACGCCCGTCGAAAGCATGGCCGGCGTCGCAAAACCGCCGAGCAGCCCGAGTATCGCGATGAATTTCCCCTCCAGCCGCACCGCGAGCGTGAATGCCGCCACGGTGATGAGCGCCATCAACGCAAACGTCGGCGCCAGTCCGAAAAACGGAAAATGATACAGCGCCCGGCACGCAAACGTGACACCGTACAAACTCACAATGCCGCACGCGCACAGGGCGTGTCCGAGAATCGGATATTTTTTCCGCGCCGAAAACAGTCCGCCAACGATCAGTCCCGCGCCAAAAACAAATCCCATCGCCGCGCGCACGGGTTTTGAGATGAGATCGTGGTCGATCGAATATTTCAGGAAAAACACAACCGCCAGAAACGCCGCGACCGCGCCGAGCCACGAAAGAAATTTCGTGCCCATGAAAATCTCCCAGTTGAACGAGTGCGCCGGCTGCTGTTGGAGCGGTTGCTGTTGAGTTGGCTGTTGTTGCTGGAACAGCTGTTGTTGCTGGAGCGGTTGCTGCTGGGTTGGCTGTTGTCGCGCCGGTTGCTGTTGTGCCGGCTGCCGCGCGGCGAATGGTGGAACCGCGGGCGCAGGCGCGGGCGCCGGCTGTTGTTGCGCAAAAGCGGGCGCGGACTGTGCGGCAACCGGGGAAACTGGGGGAATTGGAGCAACTGGGGGAATTGGGAGAACTGGAGGCGTTAAAACAACCGGGGGCGCCGAAACCGGCGGAGGCGTTGGAGGCACTGGAGGCGTTGGAACCGCCGGAGGCGCGGAAGCCACCGGTGGAGCCGGCATTGTTTTCAAAGCAGCCGGGACATACGCATACGCCCTGGCCGGCGCGGGTGGCCCCGGCGCATCGTCGACACGATTGCGAAGCGCGGCAAGCTGCTCGCGCGTTTCCCTCAAATCACGCGAAAGCCCGGACATGCGCACGATCACCCAGATTGGAAACGCGAGAAAGGCGATGATTAATAGAAAAACTATAAGAACGGCGATTTGCCCCATAAAAAGAAAATGGATGTTAGATGATTGCCGCGAAATATCGCGATCATCAGCCGCCAATGCAAGGTGCAACCAGACGGCGAAAAGCGCCAAAACGCCATCGTGACGTGCATCAGCAAACCATGACGAAGCGGCGGTTGAGCGAAGAGCGAATGACCCGCAAGGGCGCATCTCAAAAACGGGACAGGGCATGCCGCCAATTCTGGAGTAGAGCGGGCGTCCCGCCCGCTGACGGCGAAGCCGCCGGATCGAGTAGCACGGGCATCTTGCCCGTGGACGG
>JAISGL010000377.1 GCA_031263125.1 Opitutaceae bacterium
CCGTCCACGGGCAAGATGCCCGTGCTACTCGATCCGGCGGCTTCGCCGTCAGCGGGCGGGACGCCCGCTCTACTCCAGAATTGGCGGCATGCCCTGTCCCGTTTTTGAGATGCGCCCGATTGATTAAACTGATGTTACGCGACTGGCGGATTTTGCAGGGCCTGGCCTTGTGTCAGGCCGCGCACGCGTAGGAAGTCACACTGGTAATTCGCGGCCTGATGCAAGGTCAGGCTTTGCAAAATCCTGCCGGTCACGAGGCGCGTAACATCAGTCAGTGCCAAAGGGCCGCGGCATTGCGCAAAAGAGCGGCGGTTTTTTGTCCGGCGCCTGGCTTTTAGGGCAAAGGAATCGCGGGCTGGCGGCCCGTGTCACTGGTTAGAGGTGTGGCTGGAGTCTGGCGATGAATCCGGCTTTGGTGGTGATGCCGTTTACACCAACAATTTTTTCAGCAAGCCGGCCATTTTTGAAGACAAGAAAGGTCGGGATTGCACGAACATCATATTCGGCGGCAAGCGCGCCGTAGTCGTCGACGTTGAGTTTGGCGATGGTGAGTTTGCCGCCGATGACGGGGTCGGCAGCGAGTTCTTCGAGGACGGGCGCGATGGCTTTGCAGGGGCCGCACCAAGGCGCCCAGAGGTCAATAAGGACGGTGCCAGTGGCGATGGCGGTTTTGAAGGTGTTGGTGGTGAGATCGGAGATATTGGCGGACATGGTGGGAATGCGGATTGTGGAATGCAGATTGCAGAATGCGGATTACGGAATGAAAAATAGAAGAGGACTAAAGAATAGGGAAGTCGTCAAGCGGGGTGGTGAGGCGTGAGGCAGCGGTGAGGCGGGTGGGGCGGGTGGGGCGGCGGCGGGTGGGACGGCTTATGCGGGCGTGGCTTTGTGGATGATTTCGGCGAGTTCGGCGCGTTCGACTTGGGAGAGGTGTTTGCCGCGTTTTTTGAGTTCCTCGAAGGTTTTGACGACGGTTTCGGTCATGCGGTCGTGGGTTTGCTCGGAGCCGCCGAGGATGGCGAATTGTTCGCCGGTGGTGATGCGTTTGTGTCCGTCGGTGTTGTCGAGGCCAAGGCCGAGGAGGGCGGCGGCGGCGGCGGGGCGCGGCGCGGATTTTTTAATGGCGGAAGCGGTGATTTTGGATTTTGGGGCGGGTGTGGGCTTCGCGCTGGTTTTCGCGGGCTTGGCGGCAGGATTGACGGCGGGTTTGGACGCGGCGGGTTTGCGCTTGGGCGGGCAGCGGCGTTTTGGCGATTTGTCGTTGGAGGACGGGTTGCTCACGGTGCAGAGGGTGGGCACGGCGCGGGCGGGCGCAAGGTTTTATGCGGAGCGGAGGGCGTGGCGCAGGCTGCCAAGCCTGCTTGTTTGCCGCACGTCGTCGGGAGGGGGCGTTTTTTTTCAAACCGGGCGAGGCTTCGCCTCGTCAGCAGGCTTGGCAGCCTGCGCTACGGGCGCACCGCGTGACATCCGTTTTTAATTTGAAAACAAACCGGAGTGGATTTCGCGGAGCGTGGCGGCGGGGAGTTTTTCGACTTTGCGGTCGTAGGTGAGCAGGCCGTTTACTTCGCCTTCGACGTCGGTCGTTTGCGTGTACACGGCGGCTGAGAGGCCGCGCTCCCTGGCGTAGGCGCGCACTTGGTCGAGGCGCAGACGATACTCGCGTTCGAGTTCAGCGGATGTCTTGTAAGTTTGATATCCCCAGTTGCGTTTGTCGGTCCACCAGAGATGTCCTTCGAGCGGGAGGCCAAGGCCGCCGAACTCGCCGAGCACGTAGGCGCGGTGCGTGTCTTTGCGCGGGGGGATATCCATTTTTTCGCGGTAATTGTGCAGGTCGTAAACGTCGCCACAGTTGCGGTCGGTCCAGCCGCTCACGGCGTTTACGATGCGCGTGGGGTCGTAGGTTTTCACCCACGCGGCGATGCGTTCGGTGTCATACTGGCCCCAGCCTTCGTTGAAGGGCACCCAGATCACAATCGACGGGTGCGGGTGCAGCGCGTCGATCATGGCGCGGAGTTCCGTCTCGAATTGCGCGGCGGTGGCGGGCGGCATGGGTTGGGTGGCTTCGGTTCCGCCGAGGTTTTCGCGGTCTTCGCCTTCCGTTGTTCTGACCGGGGCGACCATGCCGCTGGGCATGTCCTGCCAGACGAGGAGGCCGATGCGGTCGCAGTGCGCGTAATAGAGCGCGGGTTCGACTTTGATGTGTTTGCGGAGCATGTTGAAGCCGGCGTTTTTCAGGAAATCGAGGTCGTGGCGCATGGCGGCTTCGGTGGGCGGCGTGAGGAGGCCGTCGGGCCAGTAGCCTTGGTCGAGCGGGCCGTATTGGAAGAGCGGTGTGTTGTTGAGCATCAGGACGGGGCCGCGCGGGCCGTCGCCGAGGGAGATTTTTCTCATGCCGGCGTAGCTGGCGACGGTGTCGACGGGCACGGCGCCGGCGGGCAGTTTTGCATAATGGGTTTCCTCTTTTTCGCCGAAGAAGGGCACGGCGGGTTTGTTTTTTTCGCGGGGAGGCAACGGGTTTGGGATGCGGAAGAGTTCGATTTTGAGGTCGTAGAGGTGCGGGTTGGCGGGGGTCCATACGATGGCGTTGGGGATGGCGATTGCGGTTTCACGGCGGAGGCGGGAGACGTTTTCCGCGACGAGTTTGCCGGCGCTGAGCACGCGCGTGCGCACGGCGTAATGCGCTTCGCCGGTCGCGATGCGGTTGCCGAAGACGGTCACGTTGAGCAGGCCGGCGTCGAGGTTGGGCGTGCATTTGATGGCGGCGATGCTCATTTCGGCGGGGACGGGTTCGAGCCACACGGTTTGCCAGATGCCCGAGGCGGGTGTGTACCAGATGCCGCTTTGTTCGAGGCGTTGTTTGCCGCGGGGCTGGTCGCCTTCGCTCGTGGGGTCGGTGACGCTGACGACGAGTTCCTGCGGGGCGGCGGCGGCGGATTTGAGATGGGCGGTGATGTCAAACGAGAAGGGGTCGAAGCCGCCGCGATGCGTGCCGGCGAGCGCGCCGTTCACGTAGACGCGCGTTTCCCAATCGACCGCGCCGAAGTGCAGGAGCACGCGCTGGTTTTCCCAGCCGGCGGGGATGGTGAAGGCGCGGCGATACCAGAGGCGTTCATCGGGTTTGAGTCCGCGCGCGACGCCGGAGAGCACGGATTCGAGCGGATAGGGGACGAGGATTTTGCCTTCGTAATTTGCGGGCGTGGCGGCGGTTGCGGGTGTGATGGCGGTTGCGGGTGTGATGGCGTAATCCCACGGGCCGTTGAGGTTTTGCCAGCGTTCGCGGACGAGTTGCGGGCGCGGGTATTCCTGCCAGCCGCGTCCGGCTTTCGCGTCGTCGGCCCAGGGTGTGAGCATGGGGGCGTTTGTGTTTTGGGCGGGGAGACTGACGGGGGATGCGAATGCGAGGGCGACTGCGAACGCGAGGGCGAGTGGCAGCGCGAGGGCGAGTGGCAGCGTGAACGCGAGCGGCAGCGCGCAGGCGATGGGGCGGTGTGCGTGTTGCGGGTGTTTCAGGTTTGTGAGGTTTGTAAGATTTGAGTGTGTCATAAGGCGCGTGAGTGTGGTGTGGAATATAGAGTGCGCAAAGGGATGAATTCCTCTAGAACGAAATGCGGCGGGAATGAGGAAATGAGGGAGTAAGGGGGGGCAAGGAGGGCTTTTTGGAGCGCGGACTTTCAGGTCTGCATGGGTGGGCAAACGCGGGCGAACGGTTATGCAGGCTTGGCAGCCTGCGCTACGAAAAAACGCGCGGCGAAAAATGTCTCAACTTAAACGCGAATTGGGATTACGGGCGCTTGCTCCCGGCGGCGCGGCGCAGCGGGATGAGCGCGAGCAATGCGAGCCAATACCACGTTGTGGGGGCGCCGCCGCCACCGCCGCCGCCGCCGCTTTCGGAGCTGCCAGTGGTGGCGTTATTGCCAGCGCCGGTGTTGGTGTTGGTGCCAGTGCCGGTGTTGGTGCCAGTGCCCGTATTGTTGCCGGGATTGGTCGTGCTTGTCTGGAGTGGTTCGAGCACGAGCGTGCTGACTGTGCCGGAGGCGATGACGCGGATGGCGGCGTTGTATATATCGGAGGCGTAAATTGTGCCCGCGTTGCCAATCGCGAGGCCAAGGGGGTAACTGAACATGGCCTCGACATTGGAGCCATTATCGTAGCCGTAACCTTGATAACCGCCCGCGACGATTGCGCCCAATCCCGTGGCGGGGTCGATTTTCACGATTCGGGAGTTGCTCATGTCGGCGATGTAAAGACTGCCGTCGGCGCCAAAACGGAGACCGGTCGGGCGCGAAAGGCTGTCGGTGTCCGTTGACTGGGGCTGGAGTAAAATGCGGTCATTTTGGATAGTGACGGTTTGCAGTGCGATTGAGCCGTCCGCGAGATTGATTTTGCAGAGATTGTTGTTGTATGTGTCGGCAACCCAGAGCGCATCGCCGGACGGTGAAACGACGAGACCATAAGGATAATTGAAATAATACGGTGCGGATTCGTCCTC
>JAISGL010000378.1 GCA_031263125.1 Opitutaceae bacterium
CCGTCCACGGGCAAGATGCCCGTGCTACTCGATCCGGCGGCTTCGCCGTCAGCGGGCGGGACGCCCGCTCTACTCCAGAATTGGCGGCATGCCCTGTCCCGTTTTTGAGATGCGCCCGACCGCAATTACGGCAGGGATTACAAAACACTCCTTGAGATGATAAAATGAGGCGTGGACTTTTTAGTGAGGCTGCCGGTGGACGCGCAATGGGAGGAATGCGCGCAGGAAAAGGTGGGCGAAGCGGACAGGCAGGCCGGGGTGAAGTGGGCCGGGACGTAGAGCAGGCGGGAGCGGCAGGTTGTAGGGTTGTAGCACTTCCAGCCGCTCCTGCCCACTCTACCTCGCACCCCCTCACGCAAACCACCCTTGCCCGCAACGGCACACCTGATACGTTTCCGACACCGACAACACACATACACACGTCCATGCCTCGTGCGCCTTCCGCGGCATCCGTATGGACCAACCAAGCCATGAACATCGTCCCATCACTCTCCGACTTCCTCCGCCTCGCCGGACAAGGCAATGTCATCCCCGTCTACACCGACCTCATGGCCGACTTCGAGACGCCCGTCTCCGCCTACGCGAAACTCCGCGGCACCGGCCCCTCCTATCTCCTCGAATCCGTCGAAGGCGGCGAAAACATCTCGCGCTACACATTCATCGGCTGCCGTCCGCGCAAGATTTTTATCTGCGGCCCCGAGACCACCGAAATCCGCATACCCTCCTACTCCGCCGCCACGCCCCCGCGCATCGAAAAAATCGCCACGCCCCGCGACCCCCTCACGCTCATCGAGGACGAAATGCGCCCGCGCCGCCCCGTCGCGCTCCCCGGCCTCCCGCGCTTCATCGGCGGCGCCGTCGGTTTTGTCGGCTACGAATACATCACTTGCATCGAACCCACCGTTCCCGCCGCCGCGGATAGAACCGCAAACCGCCAGCCGCAAACCGCCAATCGCCAGTCGCAAACCGCAACCGCAAACCGCAACGCCAAAGCCACCGCCGCCGAAACCACCGAAGCCGCCAACGCCGCCAACGCCAAAACCACCGAAGTCGCCAACGCCGCCGCCAACGCCATCGCCGCCAACGCCGAAGCCGCCAACGCCGAGGCCGCCAATGCCAACGCCGCCGAAACCGCCGCCCCCCTGCTCTACTTCATGCTCACGGATTCGCTGCTCACCTTCGACCGTGCCAAGCAAACCCTCCGCCTCTGCGTCAACGCCCACGTCCGCAACGACGACGCCACCGCCGCCTACACCGCCGCCGTCGCCGAACTCCGCCACCTCCACGCGCTCCTCAGCCGCCCCGGCGCGCTCGCCCCCGCGCCGCTCATCGAACCGCCCGCGCCCGTCGCCGTCCCCCCAGGCAACTTCACGCGCGACGCCTTCGAACACGTCGTCGATTCCGTCAAGGAATACATCCGCTCCGGCGACATCATCCAAGTCGTCCCCTCGCAACGCTTCACCGCTCCCTTCAAAAAATCGCCGCTCGACCTCTACCGCGCGCTCCGCACCGTCAACCCCTCGCCCTACATGTTCATCCTCGACACGGGCGACTACGCGATCGTCGGCGCGTCACCCGAAGTCCACGTGCGCCTCACCGACGGCCTCGTTGAAATCCGCCCCATCGCCGGCACGCGCAAACGCGGCGCCACGCACGCCGACGACCTCGCCCTCGAACGCGATCTCCTCGCCGACGAAAAAGAACGCGCCGAGCACCTCATGCTCGTCGACCTCGCGCGCAACGACATCGGACGCGTCTGCGCCTACGGCACCGTCAACGTCCCCGAGATGATGGTCATCGAACGCTACTCGCACGTCATGCACATCGTCTCGCAAGTCGAAGGCCGCATCGCGCCCGGCAAAACCGCCTACGACCTCATGCGCGCGACATTCCCGGCGGGCACCGTGAGTGGCGCGCCGAAAATCCGCGCCATGCAAATCATCGCGCAAAACGAACCCTCGCGCCGCGGTTTCTACGCCGGCGCGCTCGGTTATTTTGGATACGACGGCAACCTCGACTCCTGCATCATGCTCCGCACCGCGCTCATCAAGGACGGCCTGATCCACATCCAGGCCGGCGCCGGCATCGTCGCCGACAGTGACCCCGCGAGTGAGTATCAGGAGACGATCAACAAAGCCTCCGCGCTCTTCAAGGCGGTGGCCATCGCCGAACGTCTGTAGCGCGAACGCCTGTAGCGCAAGTTGCGCCCCCTGCCCTTCCTGGGAACGCGGGCATCCTGCCCGCGAAACGCGTGTGTCCGCTTATGCCAACCAACAACCGAAAATATCCACTGAAGTTACGCGAAGAGATTCAGAAGGCGGTTCAAAAGGCGCATGCGTGCGGGGCGCATGCGTGTTTCTCCACGACCAACCAAACCCGCCCCCCACGCGTCCCCCACGATTGGACGAGGGCAACACGAAGTCCGCCCCTGGACGCGCGGGCATCTCTGGCCGCGAGATGTTTTTTCGAGATACACCAAAAGGGCGCACGACGTTTAGCGGGGAA
>JAISGL010000380.1 GCA_031263125.1 Opitutaceae bacterium
TCCGCCACTACAAACCCTGCCCCATGCCCGGCCCCCAACGCGAATTCCATTGAGAAAAAAACCACAAAATCCACAGAGGCCACCGGGTGCGCCATCGGGCTGATCAGCTGCTCGGGCTGATCGGACTGATCAGACAGATCAGCCAGATCGGTCAGATCAGCCAGATCAGCCAGATCAGCCCCCCGAACCACTCACCGCCTCCACTTCCGCACACTTCCGCACACCGCCGCACACCGCCGCACGCCGCCGCACACCGCCACTCACCGCCTCCACTCACCGCCACCGCACACCACACACCGCACACCACTCTTCACTATGACCAAAACCACCCTCACTCCCACCCTCGCACCTGCTCTCGCACCTACCCTCGCACCTGCTCTCGCACCTACCCTCGCACCCGCTCTCGCTCCCGCCTCCCTCACCCCCGCGCAAAACCCCCTCGTCCACCGCGACCGCCGCCTTTCGCAATCGCCCTCTGCGTGGACGCGCGGCTTCTCCTGCGAAGACCTGCGTCCCCTCATCGTCTGCCGCGGCCCCGTGCGCAAGGAAGCCCTCGACACCTTCCGCGAAATGGGCATCACGCACCCCGGCATCCTCCTCTCCGAAAAAGATTCCATCGGCTTCACGCACGCCCTCGCGCCCGAACTCCGCGAATTCACCGACCCCAACCGCGTCCACCAAGTCCCCGACTACACCGGCGCCACCAAGGACGAACGCGTCGAACGCATGCACCAAATCATCGGCATCGCCAAGGACAACGGCTACGACTCCATCTTCGCCGGCTACGGCTTCATGGCCGAGGACGAGGACTTCGTCGCCGCCATCGAAAACGCCGGCCTCACCTTCATCGGCCCCTGCGCGCGCACGCAAGCCCGCGCCGGCAAAAAAGACGAAGCCCGGCGCACCGCCCTCACCGTCGGCGTCTCCGTCACCCCCGGCATCGACGACATCACCACCCGCACCCTCCTCGCAAAATACCCCACGCGCGAAAAGCTCCTCGCCGCCGCCCGCGCCGCCGCCCTCCCATGCGACGAACACCTCCTCAACCCCACCACCGCCACCCCTCTCGAAACCTCCGCGCCCTCCGCATTCCCCACGCCCCTTGCACCCCCCGCGCCCTCCGCCTCCGCCGCCTCCGCCTCCGCCGCCTCCGCGCCCTCCGCGTCCCTCGCGCCCTCCGCGACCGCCGCGCCCTCCGCAAACCTCGCCCCCCTCGCCGCCCGCCTCCTCGCCGCCGCCCGCGAAAAAGGCACGGACCTCTTCTCAATCGACGAACTCGCCGCCCAAGTGCGCCGCGAAGTCGCCGCCCTCTTCCGCAAACACCCCAACAGCCGCTTCCGCCTCAAAGCCATCGGCGGCGGCGGCGGCAAAGGCCAGCGCATCCTCGGCGACAGCCTCCTCCACGCAAAAAACGCCGGCGAAAAAATGATCGAAAAAGCCGCGGCCGACGCCCCCGCCCTCGTCCGCGAAATCCTCAACGAAGTCAAAGCCACCGGCGCCGGCGACGACAAAAACATCATCATCGAACTCAACATCGAACAAACCCGTCACAACGAAATCCAACTCCTCGGCAACGGCTCCTGGTGCATCGCGCTCGGCGGACGCGACTGCTCGCTCCAGATGCACGAACAAAAACTCCTCGAAATCTCCGTCACCCAGGAAGGACTCCTCGCCGCGATGGGCAAAGCCGGCGTCGCCGGACGCGCCACGGAAGCCGCCGCCCTCGCCGGCGACCTCGCCGTCCTCAAACAAATGGAAGAACAAGCCGAACGCTTCGGCCTCGCCGTCGGCCTCGACTCCGCCTCCACCTTCGAATGCATCATCGACCGCGACCGCCACTACTTCATGGAAACCAACACGCGCATCCAGGTCGAACACCGCGTCACCGAACTCTGCTACAGCCTCAAATTCACCAACCCCGAAAACCCCCGCGAACACTTCACCGTCGAATCGCTCATCGAAGCCATGGCCCTCATCGCCCGCCACAAAACCCGCCTCCCCAAACCCGAACGCATCGTCCGCTACAACGCCGCCGTCGAAGCCCGCCTCAACGCCACCGACGCCTCCCTCTCCCCCCACGCCGGCGGCGTCATCCACTACTGGTCCCCGCCCATCGAAGGCGAAGTCCGCGACGACCAGGGCATCAGCACCCCGAACCCCGACACCGGCCAGTTCATGAAATACCGCGTCGCCGGCGCCTACGACTCCAACATCGCCCTCCTCCTCACCCAAGGCGCCGACCGCCTCGAAAGCTTCGAACGCCTCAGCGAAGTCATCCGCTCCACCGCCATCCGCGGCAGCGAACTCGCCACCAACCTCGAATTCCACTTCGGCCTCGTCAGCTGGTTCCTCGGCAACAACAACAACGTCATGGCGAAACCCACCACCCGCTTCGTCGTCCCCTACCTCACCCTCGTCGGCCAGCTCAAGGAAGAAGCCTCCAAAATCGACGCCGCCCACGCCTTCTCCGAACTGAAAAAACACTACGCCCGCCGCATGGCCGCCGAGTTCCCCGGCGACGCCGCCATCGCGAAAAACATGTCCGCCATCCTCGACCGCAAAGCCACCCTCGTCCTGCGCCCCATGGAACGCCTCCTGCGCGACCCCCACCTCCTCTCCGGCTGGCTCTCCACCCACCACCGCAACTTCCGCATGGACGGCAAAGGCAAAGTCATCTGGATACGCAACCCCGTCGGCGTCCTCTACGAAACCTACGACTACCTCCAAATGTCGTACAACCCCGCCAAACCCGCCGCCGAAGTCATCTGGAACCACGACAACGACCTCCTCAACGAATCGCGCGATTTCTACGCCGCCCTCCGCGCGCAATTCGGCTTCGTGAAAGGTGAGTACTACAAACTCTTCGAACTCCTCAAACACGACACCCCCCAAGGCCCGCTCGACGCCGCCACCTGGGCCGCCTGCCGCAGTGCGCACGCCGGTTACGAAGCCGGCCTTGAACTCCTCGGCATGCTCTTCCAGATAGGCTGCAACACCGGCTTCTACGACCTGCGCGTTGAAGAGAACCTTGAAATCACGATCCCCGCGCACCTCGAGGACCCCGCCCTGCAAGCCCGCATGAAAAAAGTCCTCGCCCCGCCCCCCGCGACGAAAGCGGACGAAATATCGAGCCTCACCAGCGGCATGTATTATGGACAGGAAGGCCCCGGCATGCCCCCCTTCGTGCATGAAGGCATGCACTTTGAAAAAGGCCAGACCCTCTACATCATCGAAGTGATGAAAATGTTCAACAAAGTCCCCGCGCCCTTTGCCGGCACGATAGACAAAATTCTCATGCGAGGGGGAGACGGCACGATAGTACACAAAGGCCAGCCCCTCTTTGAGATCACGCCCGACGAAAAGTTTGTCGAACCCGACCACGCCGCCATCGCGCAAGAACGCCGCGAACGCACGCTGTACTATCTGAACAAAGTATTATAAACTGATATTACGCGACAACGCCTGGGAGCATCCCTGGGAGCATCCCTGGGAGCGCGGGCATCTTTGCCCGCGATGCGTATTCGAAATACAAGAAGCGGGCGCACGGCGTTTCGCGGGCAGAGATGCCCGCGCCCCCAGGAACGAACTTCGCATTGCCCTCGCCCAATCGCGGGGTTCGGGTTTGGTTGATCGCTCTCCCATCCCACTTTTCGCCTCAAGCCACCTCAAGCCACCTCAAGCCATCTTTGTCATCCATTATATGACAAATGTATTTATTGACTGATGTTACGCGGTCGGCAGTTTGCGTAGGGCCTGACCTTGTGTCAGGCCGTGCTCGCAAAGGAGGCCACATTGGTAATTCGCGGCCTGACACAAGGTCAGGCCCTACGGGCTGCGTAACATCAATTATTGATCTTCATCTTCATGGGAAATTGAGGCGAAAACGCTGTTTTAATTTGTCATATAATGGATGACAAATGCGGTTGGATGACGGCTTTGGTTTTGCTGTCGCAACGGCACAACATATCGGCGCAATATCGGCACAACTTGCCGGCGTAATTTCGGCGCAACTTTGAGTTGCGCCCCCGCAAAACTCCCTTACCACTTATCTCCCACATTCTTCTTTTATATGAAAAATCTCCCCTCCAGGACAACCATCGGCATCATCGGCGCAGGCGGCATGGCCCGCTACCATATCGCGGGCTTCCGCGCCGCCGGGGCCGAAATCGCCGCCATGGCCGACACCAACCTCGCCGCCGCCGAAAAAACCGCGGCGCGCGAAAACATCGCCCGCGCCTTCGCCAGCCCCGGTGAAATGCTCCGCGCCTGTCCCGAAATCAACGCCGTCTCGATCATCGTTCCCAACAAGTTTCACGCCCCCCTGGCCCTCGCCGCGCTCAAGGCCGGACGCCACGTTTTCTGCGAAAAGCCCCCCGCCCTCAACGCCCGCGAAGCCCGCGCCATGGCCGCCGCTGCCGGCAAAGCCGGCTGCACGCTCATGTTTGATTTCAACAACCGCGCCCGCCCCGAATCGCGCGCCATGAAAACCTACGTCGACCAAGGCGCCGCCGGCCGCATCAATTCCGCGCAGGCGAAGTGGATTCGCCGCACCGGCATTCCCGGTTTCGGAGGCTGGTTCACGAACAAAGCCCTTTCCGGCGGCGGCCCCGTGATCGACTTGCTCCACATGCTCGACCTCGCCCTTCACTTCATGGGTTACCCCGAACCCGAGTGGGCGCTCGCGCAAACCTTCTCCGACTTCATCACCGACAGACAATTCAAAGGCCCCTGGGGCATCCCCGACGCGAAGACCGGCGTCACCGACGTCGAAAACGCCTGCCACGGTTTCATCCGTTTCAAGACCGGCCAGGTGCTCACCATGCAATCCTCGTGGGCCGAACTCATCGCGCGCGAGGAAGTCTCCGTCACCTTCCAAGGCACAAAAGCAGGCGGTTTGGTCCGCCGCCTTTTCGGCCAGGACGGCATTGATGCCACGGCGACCGACACCTGCGAACTCTACTCGCAGGAAAACGGTCTCGCCGTGAACCGCGCGATCGTCGTTCCTCCCGACGAAACCATGGGCCGCGTCGGCGCCGCCGCGAATTTCGTGGCTGCAATCGAAGGCCGCGAAAAACCGCTCAACACGCCCGCCGAAGCCGTCACGCTCATGCGCATCATCGACGCCGTCTACGCCAGCGCCAAAACCGGCAAACCGGCAAAGTGCTGACGCCGGCATCCAGCACGCTGACTCATTATATTACGTAACATAAGTTAATAACTGATGTTACGCGACGCGCACGTAGCGCAGGCTGCCAAGCCTGCTGACGAGGCGAAGCCTCGCCCTGTTTGAAAAAAAACGAACACCTGGCGGTATGGGCGCATCTCAAAAACGGGACAGGGCATGCCGCCAATTCTGGAGTAGAGCGGGCGTCCCGCCCGCTGACGGCGAAGCCGCCGGATCGAGTAGCACGGGCATCTTGCCCGTGGACGG
>JAISGL010000386.1 GCA_031263125.1 Opitutaceae bacterium
CGCGGGCGAGACGCCCGCGCTACTCCCGGAACGCGGGCAAGATGCCCGCGCTACTTCCGGAACACGCGCGAGATGCCCGTGCCACAGCGTCTTGCTTGTCCAGTTTTTGAGATGCGCCCCCCCATTCCACCCCCATCAAAAACCAGTTGCGCCCGGCGCGCGGCCACGCGATAGTGCCGCCACTATGATCGACGTCATCAAACGCACCATGCTCGCCGGAGTCGGCGCAGCCGTCATAACCAAGGAAAAAGCCGAGGCCGCCTTCGCCGAATGGGTGAAGAAAGGCAAAATCTCCGCCGACGAGGCCAAGGCCATGGCCGGCAAACTCGCCGACGATGGCAAAGCCGAATACGAACGCACCTCCACCGAGGTCAAACACACCGTGCGCGAACTGCTCGACAAAGCCGGCGTCGGCCAGAAAGACCGCATCGACGCCCTCGAAAAACGCCTCCTCGCGCTCGAAATCGAAGTCGCCGCGCGCGCCGCGAACAACACCACGCCGCCTTGCGACAGCACGCCGCCGCAGGCGTCGTGATATGATTTTCGATTCTCGATTTTCGATTGGGCGCTGCCGCGCCGCCGGCTCAATGGCGCGGCAGCGCCCAATCGAAAATCGAGAATCGAAAATCGAAAATTTCTTCCTCCTCATGAAACCCTTCGGCTGGTTCACCAACGCCGTGCGCATGCGCGAAATCATCGGCGTGCTTTGGCGCAATGGCTTCGACGGTTTTCTCCAGAAAATCCGCCCCCCGTCCGGCTTGCTCCGGCGCATCACACCCAAGCCGCGCTCGCATCACAGCCTCTGGGAACGCATCCGCGTCACCCTTGAGGAACTCGGCCCCACCTTCGTCAAGTTCGGGCAGATTCTCAGCATGCGCCCCGACGCGTTTCCCGAACCGCTGATCGTCGAACTGCAAAAACTCCAGGCAAGCGTGACGCCGCAGCCCTTCGAGGAAATGGCGCCCGTGCTCCAGTCCGGCATCAATGGCGAGGACCCCGGCGAAGTTTTCTCGGAGTTCGACCGCACACCCGTCGCCTCCGCCTCCGTCGCGCAAGTCTACTACGCCACGCTCAGAAACGGCGGACGGCGCGTCGCCGTCAAAATCCAGCGCCCCGGCATCCGGAAAAAAATCACATCCGATTTCGAGATTCTGCGCTGGCTCGCGCAGCAGGCCCACCAGCGCATCGAGGCCCTGCAACCCTACAACCTCCCCGAAATCGTCGACGAACTCGGACGTGGCCTCGACGAGGAACTCGATTTCCGTGTCGAGGCGCACAACGTTTCCTTTTTTCTCGAACGCAACAAAGACCGCGAACACGTCACCGCCCCGCGCGCGCACCACGCCCTTTCGAGCGAGACCGTCCTCGTCATGGACCTCGCCGAAGGCACCAAGATTCGTGACATCGAGCCGGGTTCGCCCCTCGCCAGGGCCGCCGCCGCCAACGGCGCGACCTCGCTCTTCCACCAGATTCTCGTCGACGGTTTTTTCCACGCCGACCCGCACGCGGGCAACGTCCTCATCCAGCCGGGCGGCTGCGTGTGTTTTCTCGACTGGGGCCTCGTCGGGCAGCTCACGCGCCACATGCGCTACACGCTGGTCGATCTCTTCGAGGCGTTCCTCAGCGGCGACTCCGCGCAAGTGGTCCGCGTCGCGATGGACCTCGAACGCACCACCACCACCTACCCCGACATCCGCCGCATGGAGCGCGAAATCCTGTATGCGCTCCGCGAAACCTTCGACCCCGTGAGCGGCAAGGGCGAAATCGGACGCGCCATGCTGCGCCTCCTCCACATTTTCGGCGAAAACGGAATCGAGATCGCGCAGGACTACGCGCTCGTCGCGAAAGCCGTCTACACAATCGAGGAAACGGGCACCCGCCTCGACCCCGCGTTTTCGCTCAGCGCGAGCTTCATGCCCGCGGTGAAAAAACTCATCGCCCGGCGTCGCGATCCGAAAACGCTCCTGCAAAATTTCCGCCGCACCTTTCTTGCCGGATTCAGCCGCATGCAGGAACTGCCCGCCGAACTGCACCGCGTGCTGCGCCTCCTCGAATCCGGCCGCGCCACGATCAATTTTCAGCACAAGGGGCTGGAGGACATGGACGACGTGCTCAACTCCGCGAGCAACAAACTCACCGTCGGCCTGATCATCGCGGCAATGATCATCGGCTCCTCGATCATCATCGCCACGAAGATTCCGCCGCTTGTCGGTGACAGCATGTCGCTGCTCGGCATCGTCGGTTACGCGCTCTCCGGATTGCTGGGCCTCTGGATCGTCTTCAACATCCTGCGACACAAATAAAGCCCGCCCGCAGCGCCCGCCCGCAGCGGGAAAATTCCAAATCCCAATGTCCAAACTCCAATAGGCAGAGGCGTCGCTTGCGCCGCCTTGATTGGCGAAAAGCCAGAGGCTTTTGGAGTTTGGCTATTGGATTTTGGAATTTCCCGCCGCAGACGGGCTTGCCATTCGCTCGTTGTGGAATGCGTTGCACAGCGCGGCGACTTTTGCGGCCTTGTCCTGCTTCAATGCCTCCGTCGCGAGCGCCTTCGCGTCCGACATCTTCATCGCGCGCACGAGGAATTTCACCGCCGGAATCAGCGGCGCCGCCATGCTCAATTCGTCCGCGCCCAGCCCGAGCAGCAGCGGCACATAACGCGGGTCGCCCGCCATCTCGCCGCACACGCTCACCTTGATTTTGGCCTTGTGCGCCTGCTCAACGACGTGCCGCAGCATCCGCAACACCGCCGGATGCCCCGGCTCGTAGAGGTGCGCGATGCGCTCGTTGCCGCGGTCAATCGCCAGCAGGTACTGGATCAAATCGTTCGTGCCGATGCTGAAAAAATCGCTCCTCCGCGCGAGGATGTCCGCGACCATCGCCGCGCTCGGAATCTCGATCATCGAACCGACGGGCATTTTTTCGTCGAACGCCACGCCCTTTTCGCGCAACTCCGCGCGGCACTCCGCGAGCAGCTCGTTGGCGCGGTCGAGTTCGTCGGGGCCGCTGATCATCGGATACATCAGGAGCACCCTGCCGTGCGCGCTCGCCCGCAGGATCGCGCGCAGTTGCTCCTTGAACATGTGCTCGTGCTCCAGGCAAAACCGGATCGCGCGCATGCCCAGAAACGGATTCGCCTCCTGCGGAAACAGGCCCTGGCTCCCCGGCATCGGCTTGTCGCCGCCGAGGTCGAGCGTGCGAATCGTCACGCTCTCGTTTTCGTTTCCAAAAAATTCGGCGGCGGCTTTGTAGACCCGGTATTGCTCCTCCTCGGACGGCACGCGGTTGCCCTGCATGTACAAAAACTCCGTGCGGAAAAGCCCCACGCCCTTTGCCGAGCAGGCGCGCACCTGCTCCATCTCGTCGGTGCGCTCGATGTTCGCGCGCAACATCACCTCCGCGCCGTCCAGCGTGACCGAGGGCTGGCTGCTCGCCTCGAGCAGCCGCTGCTCCATGTTCCTGCGTGTAACCTGGATTTTTCCGTAGCGCAAAAGCGTTTGCTCCGGCGGGTTGATGATCACCGTGCCTTCGTAGCCGTCTACGAGCACCTGGTCGCCATCGACGATGCGCTTCGTCAAATCGCGCACGCCCACGACCGCAGGCACGCGCAACGTCCGCGCCACGATCACCGCGTGACTCGTCCGGCTGCCCGAATCGGTGACGATGGCGAGCACCTTGTTGCGATCCATGCCAACGGTGTCCGACGGCGAGATGTCGTTCGCCACCACCACGCGGTTGCCGTCGAAATTGTTCAGCGTCTGCTCGGCGCGCCCCAGCAGGTTTTGCAAGACGCGCTGCGCCACGTCGCGGATGTCGCCCGCGCGCTCGCGCAAATATTCGTCGTCGATTTCCGAAAACGCCTGGATGTAGCGCCGCGCGACCTTGTCGAAACACGTCTCGATGTTTTTCGAGCTGGTTTCAAATTCGCGCTCCGTCTCGCCGATCAGCGCCTGGTCCTCGAGCACGAGCAGGTGCGCGTCGAAAATCCGCGCCTCGTCCGCGCCCAGGTTTTTTTCAACCTCGGTCTTGATCCGCTGGATTTGCTGGCGCGTGGTGACGAGCGCGCGCTCGAACCGCGCCTGTTCCCCGGCGCGCTGCTCAGGGCGCACCTGATACGAGGGCGGCGCCAGATCGCTCTGAATATGCCGGAACACCCGCCCGTGCGCGATGCCGGGCGACGCCGCGATGCCTTGCACTATGATTTCAGGTGTGTTGCGCGCATCCATGTGTGAGTCGTGGGTCGGAGTCGTTGGGAGTCGTTGTGTCGTGAATCGTGAGCGGTGAGTCGTTTCAAATATAAGCCGGGATGCCTGAGAATAACGACCGCACCCCCCCGGCAGTCAATCTTCCGTTTCGGGAAATTCGTTTGGGAGATTTTTCACGCGCGCGTCATATGTGCGCGCCGTGCGTCATTTCACCCTCCGCGCCGCGCGCACCCTCCGCGCCGCGCGTCATTTCACCAGCGGCTTGAGCAACGCGAATTTGCCGCTCGCCGCGGGCGTGATCGTGCGCCGCTTGAACGCATTCACGCGCGCCCCGTCGCCCAGTGCCGCCGCGATCGCCTCCTCCAGCCCCGCGGGCGCATGACCGTCGGCCACGTAGTGAAAATCCCAGCGCGCCCCGCCCGTCTGCACGAGACTGTAGTGCCAGCACTCGAAATCGGCCGGAATCGCCGCGTCGATTTCCGTCGGCGAAACAATCGCCCCGTCGCTCCCGCGAAAATGCAACCCGCCCTCGCGCCCGAGCAGCCGGTGGCCCTTTTCGCAACGCCGCACGATGTCGCCCGTGTGATACCGCAACAGCGGCATCGCCTCGCGCCCGCGCGTCGTCACAAAAATCTGGAACACGTTTTCCACGCCCCGGTACGGAGCCAGCTCGACAAACGCGTTTTCGTCGATCACGCGCGAGTCGTCCCTGAACGCCTCGCCGACAAAAATATACCCCGCCTCGGTCGAGCCGTACAAATCCACCTGCGGCGCCGGAAACACCTCCGCGATGCGCCGGCTGTGCTGCAAACTCGCCTTGCCATAAGTGAGGATGACCACCTTCACGCCCGGCACGCTCACGCGCCGCCGCTTCGCCGCGCGCGCCAGCAACGACAGATAAATCGGCTCGCCCTCGATGATGTCCGGCTTCACCGCCTGCAACTCCGTGACGATCCGGTCCCACTCCGCCTCGGGAAACACAAACGGATCGCTCGACAGATTCAGGTACACCGTCCCGTCGAAATACCGGTGCGGAAACGGATGATCCTCGTACGGGCACAAATTCGACGAACACCCGACCGGCGCGAGCACGCACTTCCGGTGCGGCCTGTCGGCAAACGGCGCCAGCAACGGATGCGCGCGGTAAGCCCGCCGCGTCTGCTCATTCCACCAGCCGTCCTCCATGATCACCGTCATCGGCCCCGCCGTCGTGCCGGAAGTCGACTCGTATTCAAATTTCCTCTCCCGCAGCCCGCGCTCGATCACGCGGTAATCCTCAAAAAACGCCTCGTGCCCCCGCTCCACGATCTCGCGCTTGGAAAGCGCCGGAATCCCGTGGTATCCCCCCCACCGCAACGGCTCCGCATGCAACGGAAACCGCCGCCCGTAAAGCGGACTGCGCCCGTAAATCCTGCGGATTTCGCCCTCCAGCGCCGCGGGCAAAAACTCCCCCTCCGCGCGCCCCAGCGCCACGGGATCATTTGCAAAAAGCGGCGCAACCGCCGCCGCCACGGGAACATCGTTGATCACGGATTTCATCAAATTTTCCCACAGCGAACAACAATCCCCCGCCCAAGTCAAACGGCCCCTCGCGCGCCGGCGATTTTCCGCTGCAATCAGAAGTGCCGCGAATTGGAGGAAGATTAGGCCAAAGCCGATCCGCCAGATCGGACCGATCAGTCATATCCGACCGATCCGCCATATCCGACCGATGTTGCCTCACTTGTATTGCAACTTCGCCTGCTCGTAGACCGCCTGGTATTTCGGCGCGAGTTTTTCGAGGTTGGCGATGCGTTCGGCGTCGGGCGGGTGGGTCGACGTCCACTTCGCAATCATCGCGGAAATCCCCGACGTCTGGCCGCCGCCGCTTTGCGCGGCCATTTTTTTCCAAAAAGTGACGGCGGCCCGCGGATCGTAACCGGCCTCGGCGGCGAACTTCATGCCGATTGTGTCGGCCTCGCTCTCGTGCGTGCGCGAATAGGCGAGCAAGGTGCCCTGAGCGCCCACTCCGTAGGCGCTCAGGATGAGATTCTTGGTGGTGTCGCTGTATTGCGTGGCTCCAAGCGCCGCCTGGCCAAGCTGGCCCGCCGTGTTTGCGAGCGTGGCCTGCGAGGCACGCTCGCCGCCGTGACGCGAGGTGACGTGCGCGATTTCGTGCCCCATCACGATGGCCAGCTCGTCGTCGCTGGAGACAAGTTTGAGCAGGCCCGTGTAGACGCCGACCTTGCCGCCGGGGAGTGCGAACGCGTTCACCTGGTCGGAATCGAACACGACAAATTCCCACTGTGCGTCGGGCATGGCGTGGGATTTGATGACGGAGTCCCTGATGCGGGTGCCCACGCGCTGCACCTGCGTGTTGGCCTTTGCGTCGGTGGAGACTTTTTCCGATTGTTTGATATCGGCGAACGCGGCCAGCCCCTGCTGGCTTTCCTCGGCGGGACTTGTGAGAAGCAACTGCCGGCGTCCGGTTTCCGAAACAGTCGTGCATCCAACCATGCCGAGCATGAGGAGCGAAAGGGCGAGGGTTAAGTAGGTTTTCATGGAAAAAAGAGAGCAGTAAAAAAACCGCATCCCCGGCTGCAAGCAAGCCGCAATCAAAGAGCAAAGCAGCTTCCGGGCGCATCTCAAAAACGGAGCAAGGCATGACGCCAATTCCGAAGTAGAGCGGGCGTCCCGCCCGCTGACGGCGAAGCCGCCGGATCGAGTAGCACGGGCATCT
>JAISGL010000411.1 GCA_031263125.1 Opitutaceae bacterium
CTCCCCTCGATCATCAACGTCTCCGGGCAGAGCGGCAGGCCGCGCTCATCGCGTTGCAGCGCGCTGATGAGCTGCTTGGCGGCGGCGGCGCCCACGTCGCGCGAATGCTGGTCAACACCCGCAAAAGGGCGCGTGCGATCCAGCCAGTCGAGCGTCACAAACGCAAAATCCCTCGGCACGCTGCAACCCGCCGCGTCGAGAATCTGCGCCGCGTTGAGGTTGTCGCTCATCACGGCGTCGGGCCGGTTCCGCCGAAACCACTTGAGCAACGGTTCCGGCTCGATGGCCCCGCGAAACAGAGGCACGGCATGCTTCGGGTCGATCACGCCCTTGAAGGCCAGAAACCCGGCGCTCCAGAGATTGGCGACGCGCTCGTCGTGATCGGGGCCGATGACAAGCCCGATGCGTTCGTAGCCCCGCGCGCGCAATTCATCGGTCACGATGGTCGTGGTGTGAAAATGACTGTGCACCACGCGATGCACGCGCGGATGTTGCAGGCTGTAACCAAACGCGACCGTGCTGAACCAGTCCCACTCCAGTTGCATTTTCCGATGGCTTTTCGGCACGGGCGCGATGAGCACGCCGTCGATTCCCCTGCTGTGCAAAATCCGGCTCAAACGCGCCTCGCTCATGCCGGACTCCCGCATCCAGAAATGCTCCAGCCGATAGCCCAGCTCCGCCGCCTTTGATTCCGCCCCCTCGAAATAATTGGTCCACGTCACCGAGTCCCGCCACACGTCGCGCTGGGCAAACGCCGTGAGGTATGCGATGGTCCCGTCGCGGTTGCGATGCTTCTTCTGTTGCAGATAGCTCATCAACTTCGCCACGCGGGGATCGGGGCGATAACCCATCCGGGTCGCGATGGCCTTGATGCGCGTCCGCGTGGCGCGCGATGTTTGCGGATTGTCGCGCAGCGCCAGCGAAACCGTCCCCAGCGACACCCCGGCCTCACGGGCGATGTCCCGCAACGTGGGGCGCTCGGACGTGGCGTCACTCGCAACGGTTTTTGTTGTGCGGCGGGACTGCGGCTGTGCGGGATGACGGGCCATATGTCATCCTATAATCAAATCTCTCCTGCGTGTGTCAACCGGGCAGGCTGCCGTCCGCAAGCTGCCACCCGCAAATTGCCGTCCGCAAGCTGCTGCTGCCGCCCGCAAGCCACCGGGCGGCTGGGCGGCTGGATTCTTGCAGCGCGGCAGGCATTTTCGCCGCGCCTTTTAAACTGTTCAGATTTTCAGCGATTGGCTCCCCTCCCCTGGCGAACCACCCTGTCACCACCTCCCTCAATTTTATCTTTATCGAACTTGGCAACATCAACCTCACCTCCTCCCAATAATCATGAAATCGTCATCGCATGCCACCCGCGCAACTCGCGCCACTCACGCAACCCGCGCAACCCGCGCCGCCCGCATTTGTCCCGGCGCAATATCTACGAATAACACAAAAATATTCTTATCGTTCTCCTGCTTTATACTCCCGCTCCTGCTTTTTATCATCGCCGCGCTTTCCCCTTTGCGCGCGGATGTGCAACTCGCCATGCCCTTCGGTGACGGCGCGGTCCTCCAGCGCGACAAGCCCATCGACATCTGGGGTCAGGCTGACCCCGGCGAAAATGTGAGCGTCTCCTTCGCATCGCACACCGTCACCGTCACCGCCACCGCGACAGCCGATGCCGGCGGACGCTGGCGGGTGCGCCTGCCCGCGCTCGCCGCCAATGCCACGCCAGCCGACATGGTCATCACCGGCAAAAACACCGTCATCCTGAAAAACCTCCTCATTGGCGATGTCTGGCTGTGCGCCGGCCAGTCCAACATGGTATGGAAAGTCAACGCCTCTGACAACGCCACCGCGGAAATGGCCGCGGCGGATTATCCCGGCATCCGCTTGTTGCGGATCGACCGCGTCATATCTGACGAACCCGCCGCGACCGCCGTGGGCGACGCCGAGACAGGCGGCGGCTGGCGCGTTTGCACCCCAAACATGATATGGACATATTCAGCCGTCGCCTACTTTTTCGCCCGCGATATATACAAAGCCACCGGCGTGCCCATCGGCATCATTCAAGTCTCGTGGAGCGGCGCCGCGATCGAGTCATTTATGTCCGTGGAAACACTCGCCGGCGACCCGGCGTTTGCCGTCGTGAGAAAACGCTGGCAAAAAACCCTGGCCGCGACTCCCGATGCAAAGGGCGGGCGGGACCAGCCCTCGGGCATCTATAATGGCATGGTCGCGCCGCTCGCGCCCTGCGGGCTGCGCGGATTTCTTTGGTATCAAGGCGAGGCCAACGCGAAACGCTCCGACGAATATCACGCGCTCTTTGCTTCCTTGATCACCTCGTGGCGCGCCGCCTTTCAGCAAGGCGACCTCCCGTTTTATTGGGTGCAGCTCCCCAACTTCAAGGACGGCAACGGCAGCTCCCGCGCGCGCGCCTTTCTTCGCGAGGCGCAGGAGCGGGCGCTCTCGTTCCCCGCCACCGGACAGGCTGTCACGATTGATATTGGCGACCCCGACAACGAACATCCGACCAACAAACAGGAGGTCAGCCGCCGCCTCTCGCTCATCGCCCTCGCCAATGACTACAACAACTCCGTCGTCTGGCAGAATCCCCGCTTCGTCTCCGCGCGTCCCGAAGGAGCCGGCATGCGCGTCACGCTCGAACATTCCAAGGGGCTTGCGGCCATTGGCGATGCGCTCCCGTCGTTTGAAGTTGCCGGTGCCGACCGCCAGTTTTACCCCGCGAGTATGAAAATTGAACACACGGCGGATGAATCGACGCTGTTTGTTTCCTCGCCGCAAGTCACCGCTCCGGTCGCCGTTCGCTATGCATGGTTTAATGATCCCCGCGCGACACTCCGCAACGACGCCGGTCTGCCGCTGGCCCCCTTTCGCAATGATAATTGGGGGCCGGCAACCATAGTCCCGGTGCCGGTCAGGCCCAACGCCAGCGCGCCCTATGTCATTTCCGGCATCTACTCGGTTCGTGTTGAGGATGCCGGCGGCGCGGGCGTTTATGCCGACGTGGACACACATGCCCACAACGTCAGCTATCCAAGCTCAGCCGG
>JAISGL010000389.1 GCA_031263125.1 Opitutaceae bacterium
AGTGTAGTGGTCTCCGAAGCCATTGATCCGGGTTCGACTCCCGGCGCTTGCACCACCCTCCTGTCATAGGGAAAACGAGGGGGATTTTGATGTTTTCCGGCAACCCTGAAAATGTACCAAGTTTGCCAAGTTTGCCTTTATTTTAGTTTAGTTTTGCTTTGGACGGGCGGCCATGTTGCCAAAACTTTATCGCGTAAAGCATCCGGATTGCCCTTGGGACGGCTGTCCGGCAATTAATCTGGCATTAACGCATCCATGAACACGCGAGAAGTCATCAAGATTATTACCGAAGGCGGTTGGTATGAAATCAAAACGGGAGGCGGGAGCCACCGCCAATACCGCCACCCGGAGAAACCCGGCAAGGTGACCATCCCGTTTCATGGATGGAAAGAGGAACTGAATCCAAAAACACTCAAAAACATCAAGAAACAAGCCGGGTTGCAATGATCCGATAATTTGCCACGTTAAGCCAAAAACAAAACCATGCACACGAACTCATATCTGATTGTCATTGAGAGCGGAAAACGGAATTACTCGGCATTTTCCCCGGATGTTCCCGGCTGTGTCACTACTGGCGGCACCTTTGATGAGACGCTCAAAAACATGCGCGAGGCGTTGCAGCTGCATCTTTCCGATGAAGAAAGCATCCCTGATCCTCGTGGCTTGGCCTGGCATCTCGCGGACGATTCGGATCTCTCCGATGAATCCCTCATTTTTGCCTACATCCCCGTTTCCGAAGTCTCGCCGTTTGTTTCTACATGACACGGTTTTGGGATGTTGTAATTGTTGAGTGATGGTTTAGTTTTTCATGGTTTCATAGGGAGAATATCAGGTCTCCGATGTTTTGCATGCCAACCTGCCGCTCTTGCGCGAACACAAGGCGCGCTACTTGGCCGGCACGCCGAAGAGTTGATTGTGCGCCCATGAACAAACTCTCCTTGAGCAAAGCGGCTGGCAGGAAGTGCAGCACGGGGTGAAAGATCAGCAGTGCAGTGCCGAAACATGCAGCAAAAAAATGCCAGCCTCTGTCTGTCAATAATCGCAATTTTTGAACTGCGGAACCCGGGTTAAAGACATCGCGATCCCAACGGAGTTGCCTGATGCCATCGGGTCATTGCGCGGGGTTGCTCACTGCTTTCGCGTTGATACTTCGATCACGTCGTGGGGGGAGGCTTCTTTCTGGCCGGCGGGGCTGACGCGCATGTAGCGGGCGTTGGCACGGAGGTCGGGCAGGGTTTTCGCGCCGAGGTAGCCCATGCCGCTTTGGATGCCTCCGATGAGATTTCCCAACAGGTCGTCGGCACTGCCGGAAACTTCCTTGAGCGCTTCGATGCCTTCGGCGGCGAGTTTGCGGGTGGTGTCGTTTTTGTCGTGTCCGTAGCGGGCGGCGCTGCCGGTTTTCATCGCGGCGAGGCTGCCCATGCCGCGGTATTGTTTATAAAACTTGCCGTTGATTTCCATGATTTCGCCGGGGGCTTCGCGGCAGCCGGCGAGGAGTCCGCCGAGGATCACGCTGTCGGCGAGCGTGAGGGCTTTCACGATGTCGCCGGATTTGGTGATGCCGCCGTCGGCGATGATGCGGACGCCGCCTTTCGCGGCGGCGCCTTTCGAGGCGACGTAGAGCGCGGTGAGTTGCGGGATGCCGACGCCGGCGACGATGCGGGTGGTGCAGATGGAGCCGGGTCCCTGGCCGACTTTGATGGCGTTGGCGCCGCATTCGGCGAGATAGGCGACACCGGCGGCACTGGTTACGTTGCCGGCGATGATGGTGAGGGCGGGGAAGGCGTCGCGGACGAGGCGGACCATGTCACCCACGCCGGCGGTGTGGCCGTGCGCGGTGGAGACGGCGACGGCGTCGGCGTGCTCGGCGACGAGCGCGGAGACGTGCGAGATGATTTTTTCGCGATCGAGCGTGCCGTCGGGTTTGCGGACGGGGCCGATGGCGGCGCCGACGACGAGGCGGAAATTGGCGTCGCGGGCGGGTTTGCGGAGGGACTTGGCCTCGGCGGTGATGCTTTCGACGTCGCGGCTGGTGACCATGCCGCGGAGTTTGCCGGTGTCGTCGACGACGAGCATTTTGTTGATGCCGATGTGGCGGTTGAAAAAGGCGTCGGCTGTCTTGATGGGGTCGTTGGCGACGGCGGAGATGTGCTCGGTGATGAGCGCGGCGCGCGGGGTCATCACGTCGGCGATTTTTTTGGTTTTGTAGCGTTCCTTGACGGTGTTGCCGGAGACGAGGCCGAGGAGGACACCGTTTTCGTCGGTGACGGGGAATGTGGAAAAGGAGAAGGTTTTTTGTTCGATTTTGGCGAGGAGGTCGCCGATGAGGGTGTCGGGGCGGATGGTGATGGGGTTTTGGAGGAAGCCGTGGATGTGGTGTTTGACGCGGGCGATTTCGCGGACTTGGTCGGCGGGCGTCATGTTGTAATGGATGAGGCCGAGGCCGCCGTTGAGGGCCATGGTGATGGCCATGCGCGACTCGGTGACGGTGTCCATGTCCGAGGAGATGATGGGGATTTGGAGGCGCAGGGTGTCGGAGAGGCTGGTGGCGAGGTCGGCGTCGCGGGGGAGGATCGACGAGTAGCGGGTGGCGAGCGAGATGTCGTCGAAGGTGAGGGCCGTGGGACGGTTGACTTGGAAGAAGGCATCGACGGCGAGATAGAAATCGGTGTCGATGGCGTTGGCGGCGGCGGCGCTGGCGGTGGCGCTGGCAGTGACGCTGGCGCTGGCGGTGGTGGCAGCGGTAGCGGCGTTGGCAGTGTTGGCGGTGTTGGCGGTGTTGGCGGTGGCAATTTTTGTGGTGTTCGCAGTCATGGTTGCCGTGGACGAATTAATGGAGTTTGGGAAAAATGCAAGAGGTGTTTTGGAGAGATTTTTTTGGGAAATTTTGGAAGGCAAAAAAAGCGACGCCGGTGAGGGCGTCGCTTTTGGCAAAAAATATTTGAGTTTTTCCGGCGTGTTTCGATTAGAAGCGGAAGCTGGCGCTGACAGAGAAGATGAGTGCGTGACCGGTGTGCATGTTGGTCTCCAATACCTTGTCGTCTGCCCTTCCATTGAATCTGGCGCTTTTGATTTTGAGATATGCAGCGGCAAAATCGAGAGTGACGTTGTTGCTGATTGTCCAGCCGAGACCGGCGCTGAATATCTGACGGTCATTGGAGGGTACCATGTAGTCGGCATGCGCTGTGTTAACGGGGTCTTTGTCGACGACGAAGCCGCCGCGGAGAGCAAGGGCGTTGTTGAGTTGGTATTCGGCTCCGATGCTGTAACGCCAGACGTCGCTCCATTCTTTTGGGTAGGGAATTTCGCCACCATAAGCGGCGCCGGCGTTGATGGTGAGCGTGTCGTAGGCGGACCAGTTGGTGCGGGTTGCCTGGAAGCCGATATTAAGCGGGGCGACTGGCGAGTAGTTGACGCCGAATGTCCATGACTCAGGCAGTTCAAGTTTGCCCCAGGCATTGCTGGCGACGGTAGTCCCGTCGCGCTTGACGTCGGCTCCGGTTATTTTGACTTTGAATCCGGAACGATACACGATGCCGAAGCCGATCTGGTCGTTCACTTCCCATTGGATGGCGAAATTATAACCATATTCCCATGAGTCACCACTGAGGCCCAGTTGCATGGACTGAGTATAAGGGTTGGAGAGTTGTGGGATTGTTTCTGTTGCGCCGATGGCCACGCGTTTGCGGATGTCGGCGGCGATGTTGGTGATTGCGATGCCGGCGGCGACGGAGATTTGTTTGGCCCACGGTTGATCGTGGACGAGGCGGTATGCAAAGGTCGGGGCGATTTCGACGGTTTCGATTGACGTGTAATAGTTATTATAAGCGCCGACCCAGTTTGAAGAAAAGTCACTCTTCAAGCCGTATGGCACAAAAACGGCCAGGCCGACTGCCATGTCGTCATTGATGCGGTAGGTGGCATAAAGATGCGGCACCACTTCGGTGTAATTGTTCATCGAAGTATCAGTGGCTTCACTGCCCACAATGCCGGGAACGAGGCCGGGTTGGCCGTTGACGAGGCCGGGGGTGAATTCCATGTGCCCGTAGGTGGTGACATCAACGCTCGGTTGAATGAGCGAAAAGCCGGCTTTGATTTGCAGGCCGGGGAGCTGGGTGATGCCCGCGGGGTTGGAGTAGAGGGCGGCAGCGTCGTCGCTTTTGCCGGCGTTGGCGCCGCCCATCGCGAAACCGCGGGCGTCGTTTTCGTAAATTGCGAAACCGGCTCCGTGCACTGCGCTGGTGGTGGCGACGAGGGCAAGGGAGAGGGCGAGGGCCGTCAAAAGGCTGTTTGTGGCAGTTTTGGTATTTTTGTGCATGGAGGTTTCCATAGTGTGGTTGTCGTGTTGGTTTTTGGTCGGCGCTATGCGATGGAATGTGAGAGCAAAAATGTTCGGAGTTCGTCTGGCAATGCAGAATTTTTTGCGTCGCAATTTTTTGCGTTGGCGGAGGCGGGGCGCGTGTTTGCGGAGCGTTTTTTGGCGGGGTGTGATAGTTGCGCTGATGTTTCGCGGGAGGGGGCGCGAGGGTTGCGCGAGGGTTGCGATGGCGCGAAAAAAAGCCCGCCGGGCGCGTGGTCGGGCGGGCTTTGAGGGAAGGCTTTGGCGGGAGCGTTTTTCTCCTGAGCCAGATGCGGGTCTCAGGCGTATTTGATGATGAGGGCGCCTTCCTCGATGCCGTCACCTACCTGGGTGTGGATGGAGGCGATTCTGCCGGCTTTCGGGGCGTAGATGTAGGTGTTCATCTTCATGGCTTCGATGGTGGCGACTTGGGCGCCTTCCTCGACGTCCTGACCGACTTTGACGTCGATGGAGACGACTTTGCCGGCGAGGGGGCTGGCGATGTCGTTTGCTCCCGCCGGGGCGGGGTCGGCGGTTTTGGGGGCCGCGACGGGCGCGGGCGCGACCACGGTGGAGAGTGGGGCGCTTTGCGCGGGAACGGGGGCGGCGGCAGCAGCGGATGTGCCTTCGCCCATGATTTCGACGAGGACGTCGTATGCTTTGCCTTCAACGGTTACGCGGAGTTTTTTCATAGGTAGTGTTTTCTTTGAGCCAAATGGTTTTTGTTTTTTTGTTGGTTGTGGTTGTGGATGATGAGTGAGCGTGTTTTGCGGCGATATCAGCGGCGCGGGTTGTGCGAGGTGTAGATTTGCCGGCGGCCTTCGAGGGACCACATTTGCATGAGGGCTTCGACGGAGGCGGGTTTGGCGGTCTGCACTCCGGTGATGCGCGCCTTGGGTCCGAACACGGTCGCGACGGAGGCGGCGATGACGGCGAGGACGTGCGCCGAGGGGGTGTCGGTGCTGGCGTTCGGGACGTTCGCCACGATGGTTTCGGGCGCGGCGGGTTTGGCCGGGGCGGCGGCGTTTTTCTTTTTGCCGTCATCGGGGTGGGTGGCGGCGAGGACGCGTCCGAAGAGGGCGATGAGGGCGATGAAGATCGCCACGCCGGAGAGGATCACCGCGAGTGCCACGAATTTGTTTCCAAAGAGCACGGTGTTGTCCTGGGCGGCGGTTTGCGCAAGTAGGATTGTGAGGTTGGTCATCTGGTTGGTTTTGGAGCGCGCCGGGCGGGGGCGGGTGTTTTGCCCCGGGCCGGCGCGCTATTACGTGTGTGTGACGTTGTGTGACGTTGTTAAGCGGCCAATCGTTCAGTTTTAGAGCGGGATGTTGCCGTGCTTTTTGGGCGGGCGGGTCTCGCGTTTGCTGAGGGTGGCGCGGAGTGCCATGGCAAGTTTGCCGCGGGTTTCGGCGGGTTCGATGACGTCGGTGATGAAGGCTTTGCTGGCGGCTTCGTAGGGCGCGGCGAATTTGGCGCGGTACCCGGCGGCGAGTTCGGCGGCCTTGGCTGCCTGGGCGGCTTTGTCACCCGCGGCGGCGATTTCCTTTTTGAAGAGGATGTTCGCGGCTCCGGCGGCGCCCATGACGGCGATTTCCGCCGTGGGCCAGGCAAAGACGAAGTCGGCGCCGAGGTCTTTCGAGCACATGGCGAGGTAGGCGCCGCCGTAGGCTTTGCGCATGATGACGGTGAGTTTCGGCACGGTGGCGGCGGAGTAGGCGAAGAGCATTTTCGCGCCGTGGCGGATGATGCCGCCGCGTTCCTGCTGGATGCCGGGGAGGAAGCCGCCGGTGTCAACGAGGGTGATGACGGGGATGTTGAAGATGTTGCAGAAGCGGATGAAGCGGGCGGCTTTGTCCGAGGCGTCGATGTCGATGGTGCCGGCCTTGAAGGCGGGCTGGTTGGCGATGAAGCCGGAGATGATGCCTTGGACGCGTCCGAAGCCGACGACCATGTTGCGGGCAAAGTCGCGCTGGACTTCGAGGAAGTCGGCGTCGTCGACGAGGCGGTTGATGACGAGTTTGACGTCGAAGGCTTCCTTGCTGTCGGCCGGCATGATGTCGTTGAGGACGGGGTCCGGGGTCATGTCGAGCGGCACGTTGAGGTGGTGCGGCGGGTCCATGACGTTGTTGGACGGGAGGAAGGAGTGGAGTTTCTTGGCGATTTGGAGCGCTTCGACACCGCTGTCGGCGATGAAGTGGATGTTGCCGGAAACGGAGGCGTGGGTGATGGCGCTGCCGACGTCGTCCATGCTGACGGTCTGGCCGGTGGCGGCTTTGATGACTTCGGGGCCGCAGATGAACATTTGCGCGCCGTTTTTCGCCATGATGATGAAGTCGGTGAGGGCGGGGGAGTAGGCCGCGCCGCCCGCGCAGGGGCCGGCGATCACGGAGATTTGCGGGACGACGCCGGAGAGGAGGGTGTTGCGGAAGAATATCTGGCCGTAGCCGGCGAGGGCTTCGTCGCCTTCCTGAATGCGCGCGCCGCCGGAGTCGTTGATGCCGATGACGGGCATGCCGGATTGTTTGGCGTAGTCGAGGAGGTCGCAGATTTTCTTGGCGTGCATGCGGCCGACGGCGCCGCCGCCGACGGTGAAGTCTTGCGCGAAGGCGGCGAGGGGGCGTCCGTTTACGTAGCCGATGGCGGTGATGACGCCGTCGCCGGCCATGTGTTTTTCGGCCATGCCGAAGTCGGAGCAGGAGTGTTCGACGTGGAGGCCGAGTTCAAGGAAGTGGCCGCCGTCGAAGAAGGATTCGAGGCGTTCGCGGGCCGTGTGGAGACCTTTTTTCTTGCGTTCGGCGAGTTTTTCCGGGCCGCCGCCGGAGAGGGCGACTTTGCGTTTTGCTGCGAGTTCTTCGAGCAGTTTAGGGGATATTGGCATGGTTGATTATTTTCTGATGTTTTGTGTGGTTGTGTGGTTGTGCGGTTATGAAAAAAACAGATGAAAACGCGGAGGCTTTCCGTGGCGTGGTGTGGCGTAGCGTGTGGCGTGGCGCGTAGTGTGATGTGGAGCGTGGCGTGATATGGACGTAGCGTGATGTGGAGCGTGGCGTGGAAGGCGTGGAATAATATCGTGTCTCGTGTCTCCCGTTTCGTGTCTCGCGTTCCCGTGCTTCGCGTTTCGTGCTTCGCGTTGGCTCGTGTTGTCTCGTGTTGCGTTGCGGGTTTGTTGCTTCAGTGGGCGGCGCCGGGTTTGCCCATGCAAAGTTCGGTGAGCACGCCGAAGGTCGATTTCGGGTGGAGGAAGGCGACGAGTTTTTCGTGCGCGCCGTCGACGGGCACTTCGTTGATGAGGCGCACGCCCGCGTCTTTGGATTGGGCGAGCTGGCCGGTTATGTCGTTGGTGGCAAACGCGATGTGGTGGATGCCGCCGTTCGGATTTTTTTCGAGGAACTTGGCGACCGTGCTGTCCGGCGAGGTCGGTTCGAGCAGCTCGATGTTGACTTGTCCGCAGGGGATGAAGGCGGTGCGCACTTTTTGCGAGGGGACTTCCTCGCGATGCGCGCACTTGAGGCCGAGGGCCTTTTCGTAATAGCCGAGCGCGGCGTCGATGGAACTGACTGCGATTCCCAGATGGTCGATGTTGGTAATCATGGTAGGAAAAAGTGGACAGATTGGAGAAGTTCCGGGGCGCTGTAAATATAAAGTTTGTCTGATAATCGGATGCGAGGCGCATAAAATATCTTCAAGTTTGATGCCTCGCTGCGCATTGGTTGGCGAAGGGGAACCCTTCCTTGGCATTGGCAAAATTTGCGGAG
>JAISGL010000431.1 GCA_031263125.1 Opitutaceae bacterium
TCGGGAGCACCAGGACCGGGCCTGGCCTGGTGGTCAAGGCGGCTCTCGATACCAACCACTACCCCACCGGCATCAAAGTCACCGACGCCGAGCTTGCCGCCATCAACATCACCCCGGACTCCTTTCATCCGGAATGGAATTATTCAATTGCCCCTCTCTCCAAAAAATAGTCATGTTATTCTTTTACAGACCCTTACCTGTACGGAGCGGTTGCCGTTGTCACAGGAGAGTTTGAGCAGATGATTTGTGACAAAATGAACAGTTGCCGGATGAGCGAGTTTCTGGCCCGGGTGTCAGAGGCGCACAAAGACCGTTATATTGTGATGGTTGTGGATGGAGCGAGTTCGCACAGGAGCAAGGATGTCGTGGTGCCTGAAAACATCCGGCTCCTGCCCCTGCCGCCCTACAGTCCGGAACTCAATCCATGTGAAAACATATGGGGGCGCCAGAGGGAGCGGCTCTTCCCGAACCGTGTTTACAACTCGATGAAAGAAGTCGTCAAACGACTCGAAACCGGGGTTCCCGCCTTTGCTGAAAATCGAGAGATGCTCAGGAAAATTGCAGGCAGAGAATGGGCAATTATGGCAATATCGAATGCAAATTAGAATAAGGAGGTAGGAAAGGAGTGGGGGGAGGGAAGGGAAGGAGTGAGGGGATAAAACCCTTATTCCGCACTCCCTCACTCCCTTATTTCTGGCGCTTACTTTGACTGCGATGCGGTTGACGCGCTGGCTTTCTGGTGATCGAAACGCACTTTTTCGAGGCGTGCGCGGATGTCCTGGATACACTTGTTGAATGCGTTTATTTCCGCCTCGCCCTGAAGCTCGGTGACGATATCGGCCTGACGCTTCCGGAACTCATCCATCCGGGCGGGGATTTGGGAGAATTGCTCCGCGGTCATCTTCGGAACCGATTCGCAATACGCGGCGTAGTCTTTCAGGTAGGCATTCACTTTTTCACTCTTGAAAGTGGGCGCTTTTGAGCAGCCCGTGAGCACAAAGGCGAATGCACAGAGCGCGACAAGAATCGGAGAGATGATTTTTTTCATGGAGAGGTTGCGGATGGTTGATGTGTTTCCCCCGGCAGGGAGAAAGAACGTCTCGCAGAGTGCTGCTGTTTCGGGATGCCGCAAGTTTTTTGCCCGGTCACTTTTCGCCGCTGTGCAGCGCCACGATGCCGCACGTCATGCCGCGCGACGACACATTCGCAAAACCCGCCGCACGCAGTTCCATCTCCAGCGCCGGACGCGATGGAAACTGCCCGATGGTGTTGCTCAGATAATTGTAGGCCTCCCGATCTCCCGTGACGACTCCCGCGATCTTCGGCAGCACATGCCGCAGATAAAAATAATAAAACGGACGAAACCACCGCCACGGCTGCGAAAACTCCAGCACATACACCCGTCCGCCCGGACCAAGCACGCGGCGCATTTCGCAAAGCGAGCGGTGCCGGTCGGCCATGTTGCGCAAACCAAACGAAATCGTGACCGCGTCCGCGCACGCATCCGGAAGCGGCAGCGCCATGCCGTCGCCCTGGCGAAAAACGATCTTCGCAACGCGTTCCGCCACGCGCCCGCCACGCGCCACGGCGGCGGCTTTTTTTGTTTCCGCCTCGTCGAGCATCGGCTGGCAAAAATCCATTCCGGTGATCCGCGCATCCGCAGGCAACCCGCGGGCGAGCGCAAACGCCACGTCGCCGCTTCCCGTCGCCAGGTCCAGCACCGATGCCGGGCGGCCTTTTCCGACCGCCCGCACCAGCCGCCGCCGCCACCACACATCCATGCCAAAGCTGAGCAGGCGGTTCGCCACATCATAGCGGCGCGCGATGCGCGAAAACATGGAATTGACTGCGACAGGATCGGGCACGAGGGGGGAGGAAAAGGCTGAAGGGCTGAAAGGCTGAAGGGCTGAAGGACTGGGACACACGGGCCGGGAAACACAGGCGGGAAACACGGACGGGAAACAGACGCATCTGTTTGCGTCGTTTGTGCTTTTTTGCGCCAGCAAAAATCCCCCTTCATTTTGTGAAGAGGGATCGGAAAACGTGCGCTTGATTCGCGCTTATTTCTTGCGGCGGAATTTCGAGGTGAACTTCTCGACGCGACCGGCGGTGTCGACAAGGCGCTTCTCGCCGGTGTAGGCGGGATGCGAATCCATCGTCACGTCACGCACGACGACAAAGTAGTCCTGACCGTCGATCTTCTCCTTGCGGGCCGATTTCATGGTGGACTTGGTGAGGAAACGCTTGCCTGTCGCGACGTCGAGGAAGCAAACGTTGTTGAGTGTAGGATGGCCTTCGGATTTCACGGTGGTTGGTTCCTTGATAAATGTTTGGGAGATCAACCCTGGCGCGCTTTGTAACGCGGGTCGGTCTTGTTAATGACGTATATCTTGCCACGACGGCGGACAACCTGACAGTCCGGGTGACGCTTCTTGGCGGATTTGATGGAGGAGACGACTTTCATAAAATAAATGGGCGAAAACACCGTTCGCCCCGCCTTCTGTCAAATGAAATATGGGAAAAAAGAGGAAAGAGGGAAAGAGGGAGTGAGGGAATGAGGAAAGAGGGAATGAGGGAGTGAGGGAGAGAGGGAGAGAGGGAGTGAGGTAGGAGAGAAAACCCTTATCCCTCACTCCCGCACTCCCTCGCTCTCTCGCTTCCTCACTCCCTCGTTCTCGCATCCCTTTCGTGCGTTGCATCCTGCGGGAGGCATGGGTTGAGCACCACTGCAAAATGCACGAAATTCTTATGCGAGGCGATGTCGGAATATCATTTCACGCTTAATATTAACAGGTTATGAAATTCAAAATGAGTTGGCATACATGTAGCTAAAGAGGCGGCAACAAGCCCTTATGAATATCGCAAACTCATTCAGTTTTTTCGTATTCGGAATCATCATGCGCCTGCTTCCTGTGCTCGCGCCAACACTTGTCGCATCTGATGCGACCAGTATTGCCGCCGCCGAGGCGACAACACGCGGTATCTGGCTTGTGATGATGGGCTATTTTGTCGGCGCGCTCGGGGCTTGGTTTTTCCTGAAAGAAACGACACGCCGCGGCGCGTTTGCAGTCGCGCAACTTCGCCAGCGTATCCAACTGGCTCGCGAGGCGCGCGTCCTTGCCCAGATGCGCAAAGCCCATGTTCGCGCCCTGATGGATCGCGCGGTCGTGCGCGTGCAATATTGAGCCTTGGGCTTTGGGCCTTGGGTCTTGGGCCGGACGCCCGGCGGCTTTTCCCAACAAATCCGATTCGCGCATGACTGATTCGCGCATGGCGGTTTGCCGTGCGCGTTTTTTTTGATTTTCCGAAAAGATTTATCCGCAAGAAAACGCGCAAAAAGCGCGCAAATCATTTGACGGCGGGGCGCGCGGGCTTACCGTTGCCACCCTTGATCCTCTGCAGTGTTCGAGGTGCTTTTCAATAACTGCTCCCGGCCTTTGAATCATTACGGGAACCCAAACCGACGTGGAAGCTGCCAGGCCGTAAATCGGAAGGCAAACGCCGCGGCGGAGGTGCCCACCTTAACATAAAAGGGACTGGAGCCTTTGGGCATACGGCACAGGTGGAGGGTCAATTTTCATTTTCAGCTTTCCTTGACGCACACGCCGCCCGGGCGCATTGACCCGGCCGGCGTTTTTGCCGTCATGGAGTGTCTCAAAACCACGTGTCCATGTTCGGCATTTTTTTCTACAAGTTCATTCATATCACCGCCCTCGCAATCCTCACCGGCTATACGTTTTATGCGTTTGCCGCCCCTGCCGGGACGCGCAAAACCGTCCTCATGATCACGGGCATCATGGCGCTCGTCATGTTTGTGAGCGGTTTTGCGCTTATGCACAAAATGGGCTATCAATGGCACGGGTGGGTATGGGTGAAACTGATCTGCTGGCTCGGTCTCGCGACAATCAGCGGCATGGCTTGGCGCCGCCGCCAGCTCGCGCCGAGACTGAAACTCGCCGCCATCGGCATCCTCGCCATCGGCATCCATATGGCGGTGTATAAACCGGCGATGTGACAGGCGCGTTTTTCGTGCGCGGCTTGAAAACAGCCGGCTTGGCAGCCTGCGTCACGCACGCGCCACGCATGCGTCACGCCTGCGCCACGCACGCAATCTTACAGTCTGCTTAAAACGAACTCGCACTGTCTTTCGCGGGGCCGTTTTGTTTTTTTCATGTCCTTCAAAACTCTTTTTGCGCTCTTATCTCTCGTTCTCGCAACCTCCGCTTCCGCGTCCGCCGCCGCTGCCGCTTCCGCTGCATCCGCCGCATCCGCGTCTGCCGCCGACTCCGCGCTTCCGGCGCGCGCCGACGTCCTGAAAAAAATGCGCGCGGTGAATGATTACTTCATGGCGGAGTGGCCGGATGTGGGAAAACCGATTGTCACCAACCGTTCGCGTCCGTCGAACATCTGGACGCGCGGCGTTTATTACGAAGGTCTCATGGAATTCTGGCGGCTCGAGCGCGATCCGCGCCTGCTCGACTACGCCGTGCGCTGGGGCGATGCGCACAAATGGAGCCTGCGCAATTTCAAGCATCCGAACGGCGGCACCACGCACAACGCCGACGACCAATGCGCCGGCCAGACCTACATCGAACTCTGGCAAGTCGATCCGCGCCCCGAGCGCATTCACGACATCAAGGCCAACATCGACGCCATGCTCGAGCGCCCGCAAAACACCGACTGGTGGTGGATCGACGCCCTTCAAATGGCGATGCCCGTTTACGCAAAACTCGGCGCAATCGCCATCGAGCGCGCCGAACGCGACGGGCGGGACGGGCGCGACAGCGCGGCGGCAGGCCGGAAATATTTTGAAAAAATGCACGCGCTCTACCTGAACACGAAAAACGAGCAGGGCGGCAGCGGCCTCTTCAACGCCGCGGACGGGCTTTGGTGGCGCGACGCGTCGTTTGTGCCGCCGTACAAAACGCCCAACGGAAAAGATTGCTACTGGTCGCGCGGCAACGGCTGGGTGGTCGTCGCGCTCACGCGCACGCTCGACTCGCTGCCCGACACGCCCGCGACCGCCGCCTATCGCGCCGAATACACCGCGATGCTCAAAACCATGTGCGAGGCGTTGCGAAAGATTCAGCGCGACGACGGCTTTTGGAATGCAAGCCTGGCCGACCCCGGACATTTCGGCGGCAAGGAGACCACGGGCACCTCGCTCTTCACCGCCGGCATGGCGTGGGGCGTGCGGCACGGCGTGCTCGACCGCGCAACCTACGGGCCGGTCATCGCGCGCGCCTGGGCCGCGATGGCAAACGAGGCCGTGCACGCGAACGGATTTCTCGGTTACGTGCAGGGCACGGGCAAGGAGCCGAAGGACGGCCAGCCCGTGACCCGCGACAGCAAGCCGGATTTCGAGGATTACGGCGCGGGATGTTTCCTGATCGCCGGCGCGGAGCTGTGCAAGCTGATGGCAAAGTAGTTTGAAATCCGCCGCCGCCCCCGTATCACTCGTCCGCATGAGTGAACCTACCGGGATTGAAAAACTGAAACGCACCATGGCGCGCCTGCGCGAGCCGGGCGGGTGCCCTTGGGACCAGGAGCAGACGCACGCCACGCTTGCGCGCTGCCTGATCGACGAGGTGAGCGAGTTGCTCGAAACAATCGACAGCGGCGACATGGATCACATGCGCGAGGAACTTGGCGACGTGCTCATCCAGGTTCTGTTTCACGCGCGCATCGCCGAGGAACGCGGGCTGTTTAATTTCGAGGACGTGGCGAACGACATAAACGAAAAACTCGTCCGCCGTCATCCGCATGTGTTCGGCACCGGCAACGGCGGCGTGGACACGGCGGACAAAGTCATCACGCAATGGGACCAAATCAAATTGCAGGAAAAGGCGGCGAAGGCGGCAAAGGCCGCGCAGGCGGCGAAGGCGGCGAAGGGAGCTGCGAGTGAAGCGAGCGGAGCGAGTGGAGCGGCGGGGGTGGCGGGGGTGGCGGAGGTGGCGGGAGCGAACGGAGCGAAGGAAGCCGCGCCGGAAAAGGAAAGACTTTTCAAGGACCTGCCGCCGCGCCTACCCGCGCTCATGTTTGCCGAGGCAGTTTGGAAACAGATTGAAAAGAAAACCCTGCCGCACGACGGCGTGGTCGACGACGCGCGCGTGAAGGAAATTGCCGCGCAACTCGACGACGCGACGCTCGGGCGGATGCTGTTTGAAATCGCCGCCGCCGCGCGCCGGCGCGGACTTGATCCGGAAGGCGCGCTGCGTTTGCACGCGACGAAGGTGATGGACGCGGTGGAGAAATGCGTTTCCGCCGGCGTCTTGGAAGGCGGGATATCATGAAAAGGGCTGAAAGGCTGAAAGGCTGAAGGGCTGAAGCGGCGGGTTGGCGGTTTGGTGATTTGGTGGTTTTTTCAGCCTTTCAGCCCTTCAGCTTTTCAGTCCTTTCCTGTGCGTCGCGTGGCTCCTTACTCGCGGTTATTTTTGTTGAGCCGCGTTGCGGCTCTCTCGCATCGTTTGACGTGACTCCCGCCACTTTGAACCGCACCCGCTTCGTCCTCCATCATGGAAACCGCGCCCATTCCCGACACCATCGCCCGTGACTGGCTCGCGCCGTTTCTCGATTATCTCGCGAAGGAGCGGCGCTATTCGGACTACACGGTG